>JAJYYD010000071.1 GCA_021801305.1 Thermoplasmata archaeon | reverse complement strand
TAATATTCGGAAGGCTGAAGATGGAGCAGTGCTTAAGGTATCTTACAGACTGAATGACCTTACTTAATGCTTTACTTTCACGGGTCATCGTGTCACGTGAACCCGCAGTTATACCTGCTTCGTCCATTATGATAACTTCGCCGGGAGGGAGTGTCTTTACCTGCTGGATAAACTCATCGATTGAGTAGACCATAGAACTAAGATCATAGCCTACCTTCAGATCAGGAGTAAGATAATCTGCCACAGACAGAGAACCGTAAGACTTCCCGCCGCCTACTTTTCCTGTAAACAGAATAACTAAATTCCTGTTCTCCGCTAAGCGTTTCTGAAACAGATCCCAAACTAACTGCCTTCCATCGTACTGGTAGGCATAAGAATAAACTATTTTTTCAGGGGCTTCTGCCCTTTCGTCTGTCCTGGTCAGACCCAAATCAAAGGTTATGTTCTCCAACAATTCCCTCCTTTCCTTTGCTTCCGTCATACTTAGCTGCCAACCCCTAATATAGGGGTCGCCGTATTTGTGGTTCAGTTTGTCTGTTTCCTCAGTATATCGTTTAATTATCTCCGGGAAGGGTCTGCACTGTGCCTTAATCACCTGGTCAAATGACGCCATCTCCTGGAAGTCGCCTTTTGTCCACGGGGTTATAATTCTCATTTCACGTGTGAATTCGTCCTTCATTGCCTCATACTGATCGTGAATGACCTGCCCTATCCTTATTCGATGGAGATCCGCTTCCACTCTGTCCTCTGTGTTGTCCATAGATGACGATGCTCCAACCTGACTATAAACTTTCAGAAACATTCAGAAAAAGTTCCGTATTTTCCGTGATAGATCAGAAAATAAATTTAAAAAACCGCAACCACATATATATCGCACGCACATGGTAGCGGGGACATGGCGGCCAAAATTTTTTGATGGATATGTCTGTTTGGCCTGAAAGGTATACCTGTTTGACCTTATTTCAGGTCAGACCTGCGGATCGGATCGATTTTGGGGCTTATTCTAAGTGATGTTATCGAACCATCGATGACTGATCTGTTTATCATGGGAAGTCGGTTCAAAGTATCGCTTTCTCCTTTCCATTTTCAACGACAACGGCACAGTTCATATCTTTTGACCACTTGATTATCCTTCCATCCTTAAGTTTCCAAACCGGACTCTGACAGGTACAACCCTTTTCTTTGCATTTTATAGTATCCATGAAATAGGTCTTACCATAGAATTCCGATCCTTTCGTCTTTCCAACTACCTGTTTAGTATGATTTAGATGAGGTGTTCTTGAACTTTTATATACTATATATTCCGCTTTATGGCCACACTCGCAGATGAATTCATGTTGGTGGATTGGATGTATTAGCTTTACCATACTCACTTAACACACGATTTCTATTTATGTGTTATTGTGCATTGGACAGTGGCATCCCACACAGAACAAAATAAGGCCTCAGACTTCTTCATCCATCCAACACATCCACCCTTTTTCAAATATCTATTTGCGTATACTCTTATTCTTTTATCTTATTTTTTAAACATCCAAAAAGTAAAAAAAAAGGGTGGATGGCCTGGATGTCATGGATCAGATTAGGAGCTATCCATACCTCCCCAAAACTTCTTCACACTGACTCCCGGATAGTATCTCTGCCCTTTTCCCCCATCATCTCTTTTCTGTACTATCCCCCTTTCATTTAGGTAATGCTTCAACTGTGTGTAAAATGTACTATCGGAAATAAAAGGAACATTATACTGCTGGCAGAAAAAGACAAAATTGGCGTAAGCTTCAGACTTGATCAGTTTCTCCCCCTCACCGAATTCTAAAGCTTCTTCAAAGTAGTATTTAAATGGATTCGACCTGATCAGGTATATTTCTTTGTTCTTTTCTGCAGATCTATTTGCGGTGAATTTACCACGTTTCTTAAGTCCCTGGAATGCTTTTACAACCTTGTTCAGTAGGCCTGATAACTCCTGATCTGTGGCTAATTCCGCCATCAGATCGTCATGTTCGATCCTATCCGGGCTGCCTTCTGGGAACTGCTTCCTGAATTCGAACATTTCGACCTTAGGGTAGAATGCTTCATCCGTGTCATAAGTGGCTGGTATCTGATTGGCCAAAAAGATCAGCTTCGCATGGTTCCTGAATTTGACGTTTTTCTGACTGTACATCTCCCTTACGCTTATGGAATCAGAACCCAACAGCTCCTTAATCAGTGATGTATCCTTGATAAATTTTGATGCCAATTCCCCTGATATGTTGGCGTACATCCCCTTCAGTTTCTTCTTCTCATATTTGTCATCCTGTATGGCATCCAATGAAAGAGCGGAGTAGTTATTCTCGCCTAACAGTGCTTCTAAAAGGCTTGCAACCGCACCCTTACCCGTGTCATTGGGCCCTTCGAATATAAACATCTTCTTGAAAGGGTAGGACTTATACAGACAGTAACCGAACAGTTCATGAATCTTCAGTATCATTTCATCGCCAATTTCCAACTTCCTGAAGAATGCGTCAATTCTGGGGCATGTTGCCGATGGATCAAAACTGACTGGAAGTGTTGATGTGAAATAGAACTTGGCGAATTTCTCCTTCTGGGTCTTTCTCCATTCCTGTTCTTTCTTTGTTATCTCTGCCATATTTGTTCCGATCCGTGAATTGTAATCCTTCCGGATGCTTTCCTTCACTCTGTCAGATTCCTCAGTTCCCGGTGTGTCCTTTACTCCTTTCAGTTTCTTCTGCATTTCCGCTTTTAGCTGTCTGACTTCATCCTCCATCTTTGTAAAATCAGGTTCTGGATCCCTTCTGATGAATTCAGTCTTAAGTACGTTTAAAGCCCCGTTTTTCAGGTTTATCCACTCTGCTGGACTTTTGAACTTATCCGGATCGATGTAAGTGTCCACCATCACAGCGGCCTTTATTTCCCTGAAAAGGTTGGTTGTGTAATCAGACCCTGCTTCCTTACGGACGAATTCATTCAGGAAGGTAGTTCCTTCATGCCATTGTCCATCGTGGGGATCAAAATAGAGTAATTCCTCTGTATTCCTTAAAGTAAGGAAGGTATGGCTTCTTTCAATTACATCAATGATCCGTGCCCTTCTTTCCGATGCTGATTCTTTGTCGTCTTCTTCATTGAATTCGATGTTCTTTTTCCTGTTTGCCATTTCAGACCACCCCAATTTCGAATTGACTGTCTGAATTTTGTATACTTTTCTTTTGGGAATTTGTATACATTTTTCCTTTTGGAATGTATACATTTTCAGGTAGGGGTTCAGCTTGATTGCCAACCCCAACCCAACCTGGATGAACATAACGGGCAAAGATTTCAATGCGGGATGCGTCTGGATACATATTTTCCATGATTTCGTAGGCCCTTTGGGGCTTCCTGCTGTTGTCTGTCTGCAAAGCAAAGAATGCATTGGGGAATGCTATCTTAGGCATCGGGAAATCCCCTTTTTTGAACATCAATAAGTGTTCATGTGTATTCCTTACGTTCTTGCCCAACCCCATACGAACCTGCCCATTCTGTGCAGTCTTCATCCAAATAATCTCAGTGGAATGCTGATCGTCAAAGCCCCACGCCTTAGCAATTCTGAAGGCATCGGTAAGTTTTGAACTGGGGGACCACATGAATAAAGCGGATCGGTCATTTGCTATGTTGGAAATAGGAAGGTTACAGATATCATCGGTTGTCATTGTGGTATAATGTTGTTCTGGCATCCTGTTATGGGGTATTGACGGCTTATTGTAGTGGTAAGGCGGGTCTGTAAGGATGACGCTATACTTCTTATTGTGCTGGTTCAGAAATTCTTCAACCTGCATCCTGAATACAACCGGAGGTTTCCTTACAACAGGATCAACAATTTTCCCACAGTTTGGGCAATAATAACCTGATCCCTGGAATGACCCGTTTATCCGTGTGTAAAACACAACGGCTTTTTTCCTGCACCATGGGCAGACAGGTTTCATAAAATCACTTCCGCAGTCACGATGGCGGCCTTCATTACGATGATAACCTTTTCTGAATCCCTGATCAAAGCCCCAAATTTCTCCTGAACCTTTGTAGAAAGGGATAAATCGTACATACCCAAATTGCTAAGGGTTCCTTCGATGGTCTGGGAATTGACTAATGACAGTCTAATTTTCTTTCCTAAAAGCGATTTGTTTAGGGCGTCCTCTCCATACCTTTTGGGCTTTTGGTCACCTTTAAATACTCCTGGTGAATTAGATGACATGCCTTTTACGTGTTCCGGAGGTTCAAACCTCCCACCTTCTTTCATTTCTGAACCTCCTTTTTCTGTGCGTCTAATTCCCTGGCTTTTTTCCTAAGACCAATGAAAAAATCTATGAAGTCCTTCTCTGGCATTGAATCTTTTTGCATTTCAATAACCGATTTCAGGGGTTCACCGTATTTTGAAGCGTCATCCTGAAGGGGCTTCAGGTTTATCACTGGTGACCACCAACCCTTATTATCAGTCCGTTTTCGACCCTTTCATATTCAACTTTGCTTTTCTCTGTGATTCCCTGTTCCTCTTTCAGATAAAAGGGGATTGGCACGTACATGGAAGTTTTCAGTAACACGGGATGCTTTCCGTTTTTTCTTGTCATGAACCATGTAAATCTTCAGAACTA
Source organism: Thermoplasmata archaeon (assembly GCA_021801305.1). Lineage (GTDB taxonomy): Archaea > Thermoplasmatota > Thermoplasmata > Thermoplasmatales > Thermoplasmataceae > Oxyplasma. The sequence goes on along the minus strand of JAJYYD010000071.1, from coordinate 19,769 downwards.
CCAATAGTATTAGAGGTCAGAAACGTGGCGACCTTTATTAAAATGAAAATATTTAAGTAATTACTTAGACTGTTGCATCGTGTTAAGTTTCCCCTCTCCTGATTCAAAGGAACCCATTAAGAACAATATCCTTTATCTTTTCTGGAAGGGCTATAATCTAGACTTAGACATCCTTTACCGTACACTGTGCAATATGCGGGAAATGCCAACAGGGAAAGACAAATACAGGGGCATTGAAAGGGCTTTGAAACAACTACAGAAGGAGGGATGGCCAATCCATATGGAACCTGATGGGAATGGTATAACCTGGTACAGTGCAGGGGAAGGGTTCGATTCCCGCCTTAAGGAAAGTCTGCAGAATTTTCTGGAAGTTTTGAAACATGTCAAAAGATCCATGGACTACGCAAAAAGATATGATGTTCAGATAAGAGAAGTTCAGAAAACGTATCCCGATGCAAAAATAAGTTTAAAGGGACCTGAGATATTTGTTGGCAGAGATAAGGTATGGGTTCCGCTTAAATTTGTACCTCATTATGTGGAGCCACTGAAGAAAGAGAAGAAAGAGTAGAATTATTTTAAGGCAACCTCATGATTGCCCTATCTGAACCTATCGCAGACACGAATTCGAAGCCCTGCTCAAAGTAAGCGTCCACATAACCCATAGGGATCATGACCTGTCTGTTTTTCCTTTTCGAAGCTTCCTTGTAGTCCTGCAGGGCCTTCTTTCTTACCGATTCGGGATCCATGGCATTTCCTAACTTCTTCTGCAATTCCTTCTGTAAATCATCATCGCTGAGTTCCATGAGCTTGTCCGCTTCCTCCTTGCTGTACCCGAATATCTTCTGTAAGACAGTGGCCGTCAGGGTCTTTTCTAAGCTTTGCTTATCTTCATCAGACAACCCCTTACTTTCTGTCTGTAAGAATTTCAGGGACTTGGCGTATTTCTCCCGCATATCCTCCAATACGTCAGCTGGAAGCTTTTTGTCTGTGGTATATTTCGCTTCCATGGTACCTGAATGGCCCATCCAAAATACCCGGTAATCACGGGGTAAGCCGATCTTTGATTCTGCAATGAGCAACTGAGTATCAAAATACCCCCTTAAAACGTAAGGACGCATTGAAAGACCTGCTTTCCTTATGGGCATCCTGACTATGTCAGATATGTTGATGGTACGGATAAATCCCGTTCTAAGCTTTGATTTTGAAGCGACTATAATGGGTGAATCCTTCGTCAGTTGCTCCCCTGATCTCAGCCTTTCCTCTAAGTATGCCTTAAGGTATGAACAGCCTTCATCCCCGATGAATGTGATATAAGGCTTACCTGTCTTTGAAATCTCGCCCCTTACATTCACAATGGCAGGTATCTTAGTAAATTTAACTTCTCCGTTGGTAATTTCCATTTCCGGAATATCTCCAACTGTAAGGCCGTCATCCCCTTTATAGTCCCCAATGCTTTCGGGCCTTAGTCCCGAATGTGCCATTAGAATGGAGCATGCCCTTTCACGTGGATCCCCCGCCTGAAATATTCTTTTCAGTTCCTCCTGTGTGGGCACCGTTTCATTCTTCAGGGTCTTTGGTATCCCTGCATCTGAAACTTTGATCTTACGGCTCAGTGATTTGTTATTGTATGCCAACCATGACTTTACCCCTTTCAGAATTGAAGATATGTAGTTCGGGGTGAATTTGTCATTCTCCATTTTAGTGACAAAGTCATCGATTAGATCGGTAAGTTCCTTATCGGGCATCTCCAACATTCCATGCGGGTCAATTTTTACTATTGAACAGAATGCTTCCAACCTCCTGAGGTTGACATCGGCAGTTATCTCAGATCCCCTTTTGGATGAATTATACCATCTTTTCAGTTCAGGAGTTATCTCAATCCTGTCAAACTTTCTTTTTGCCATGCATGGATCATGCAGTGGAAGTATATAATGGTGTTTAAACCGTATAGGGTGTTAACACGGCCAGCCCCACTGATTTCAGGCAATCCGGAAAATGGCTATTTATTTGGATTTTCATCAGGGTGACAAATTTTACTCACTGAAATGCCGGAGAAAATATTCTATCCCAATGAAAACTCAAGCGCTGCGTTGCGGGAAGTATGTTAGAGATCTGCCTCCAACAGGCTGTCCCCACGCTTAACATAACCACACGCATCAAGCAGTGCTCCAAGAACCAGATCGATGACTCCCACTACAGGAAAATTTAACGTGTTTCCTGTGAGACCTTCAGCAGCCTGCAGCAGTGTCGATTTTGCCTGCAGATATCCCGCCTGTTTTATGTAAGGGCAAACGCTGGTTTTCAGTATTTCTGCGTCTTTATCCAGTTCTTTAATTATTTTTTTCTTCCCGCCTATTAAGGGAATATATTTCCTGAGACTCCCGCTTTCAGAATTCCACAATTTGAATTTTTCCTTAAAGTACTCCAGTGTCGCGTTCTGATTTACGTCCATTGTATTAACAGATCAATTTTTATAGATAAATATTTAGGATGCCGGATGCACGTTTTGAATTGCTTTATATCGGATCCACATTTTTATCTCTGACTTTTACAGGCATTTCCTCTTGGAAAGAAATATATACAATCTAAAAGTAAAGCAATTATGATAGCAGAGGAAATAGATAAAAAACTCAACATGGAGTTATCTTTTTCTATGTCCTCAAAGAATCCTCTTGCATCGTTCGCCGAAAAATTCCATATTTTTTCGCTTTCTAACTGGATTTTCAGGAATGCGATGTTTGAATTGTACTATATTATCCCTGTATCGGAAACAGCTACGAATGAAATGAGAATGTTTCTTGAAGGCATGGGTGCCAGGAGAAAGGGTGACGTCTGGATAATTCTCAGGGGAACAGAAGCGGTCCCACGTATCCCCATCATGAAAAGCCTTATGGATGTGGAATCTCTGGTCTTGAATTACAGCTACCTTGAGGGCAATATGGTAAATTTCAATTTTAGGTTTCACAGTTCTCAAACTGCAAAAGTTTCAGATGCGATTATGAGTCTTACGGAGAATAACGTGGAATTTAAAAATTTGTCAATCACGAAAAGCAACGGGCTGGTTTCGCTGATTAATTTTATCAGTCAGAAAACACCGCTCTGTTACACCCGGTTTATCGCCGAAGTTTCTGAGCCCACCACCCTTAGTCTGGGAAATGCGGTCAATTATACGTGGGAAAGAGAAGCTAGGTTCCAGACGGATAATTCTGGCGTAGGCTCATTATTTTACGTGGAAGGGGATCAAACCGATGTTGATCTAAGAGGGCTTTCTGAAATATCCAGAAAAGACGGAATCTTCGCCTCACCCCTAACGTGGCCAATGCTGGATTTTTACTCAAAGCTTGCACTCGAATTTCCGATTCCTGTTATTTCAAGGACTCAAAAATTTTCACGTTCAAGTATTTTTCTTGACACGATCCTTCCAGTTTCAAATCTTGACGATCACTTGCGAGTAGCAAACAGTACCAGACTGCAGTTTCCTGATGAAAAGCTAACGCTTTTTGAACTGAAGTACCTGTAATATGCCTGCTCTACAAATCGGGCCCCTTACCTTCAGTACTTCCTTCGCCTATGCCATTATCAGTGAAATTTTCCCCGGACATAGTAAAAATATCATCGATGGATGCAGCCATCTGAATGCCAATGCCCCATTCCGGGTACTTTATTCGAGCCTGACCGAGTATCTTCATGTAGTCCGGGACAAAAGTTGATGGCAGCCATATTCTCCCTGTAACAACATTACCATCGTACCTGTGGATGGAATCATTAAAAATGTTGAGTTTCTCTGCTTCTGAAACCATATACTTAATCACAGGATTAACCGTGTAAGCTTCGTACAGATGATCTCCCCTTGAAATGGTTACCAGCTCATATCTGTCTTCGTTCTCAACTTCCTGTGAAAAATGGTAAATATGATGAAGCTTGAAGTCCCCGCTGTCATATTTTCTAATGCGTATCCACGGCTTACTGAACACTTCTGTGCTCTCTGAAAAGATGGATTGCTTTGGTCTCATGGTAAACTCAATTCCCGCAAGAGGAACGAGGGCAGATATTTCGTTCAGTGTTTCAAGCAACCCTCTCGACTTGCCAAAATAGTCAATTGAGAATCCTTCACTTGCCTTTATCCCACTAAGCAAGGCTTCAGATACGCTGTTTGTCAAGTCAGCATGAAACCTTATCCTCATTCTCATGAGACCTTCTTTCAGCGATATCATGTCAATAGTAACAGACGGCTTGCTCAGGATCAGGTTTATTGCATCTTTGACAAAGGGCTCATTTATTTCCCCACGTACAGACCATAGGTCCTTTGTTTTTTTAGCACCCATCAAAGTCAATGATCGCTTCCCTTCGCTTGACTTGTCTGCATTAAGAGGAAAATAATAGATGACTTCCATTTTTTCCTCGCCATATAGTAGAAAGCCAACAGCACTTTCCTCCAATCTTCTGGACGCTTCCAGTATCGGGTCTTTCCACTGAAAACTAAAATCGCATTGCATAGTAAGTTTCCTGTCAATTTCAGATGTATATTTCATATTCTTTTCGATGGTCATATGCGACTATTGCTCCCCACTGGATGCTGATATCACTACGCTTAATTATTTTTGTACTTCCCCGGTAGTATTACCGATATGGGATATGTTCGTTATCCATACGGTCCTCCTGTTCCGTAGCTTTATTTGCCAGCATTGATAGCGATTGCTTATCTCTGGAGTGTACAGAGCGGATAAATACTATGTTTGCACTTATTTAGGCAGGTAGTGGTAGTCCATGCAAAATCCTCCTCTATGAGACTCGCTGCTCAGTGTGATGCGTATTCTACCCTGTTTCAATAATGATTCTACATTATTTTGTCCCGCTTCATAAGGTAAGAACAATAGCGGAAGATCGCCGCAGAACATTGAAGAACCTTAATTTATATATATTGGCGGCATTTACTTCTATGACCGAAGAAGATGTTCCTGAAGGGAAACTATGGGTATGTCTGCGTTGCGGTAAGAGGGTGAGACGCACTACACACCCTGGAGATTTTACCGGGGGGGCGTGTCCTGCACGAAGTGACGGCCGCCACAACTACAGTTGAATACGTAGGCAGCAGTAGTAAAAGGTGCATAATTCAGATTACAAACATTCTGATTGTCGGGATAGACTCTTGATGGAGCCAATTCTCGGGAAAATACTATTGTTGATATGTCTCTTTCTGGGATGATAACTTTTATACGCCTTTTTGTTCATCCACCCCATGAAAAAGCCATAAAAGTTATTCCAACTGGAACAAATGTAACAAAAATGTTCGTACTTATAAATCCAATTGATACATTCACGCTTTAGGGTATTGTATTACTCTAGACAAAACGAGTGGTTGATGGTAATGTTCAAATACATTAGGAAGTTCATAAAAATATGAATGCTCCGCCGGGAGAGGGGGTGAAATAGGAATGGAGTCAAAAATAATTAAAAAATTACAGGACAGGGTTATTCTTGTTGTGCTTACCATCGTTGCTTTTGCTCTCACGGGAGTGAGTTCGTTTGGGTCTACTTTCCATCAGTATATGGTGGGAGGTGTAGTAGAGTACAGGTTTTATGCCACTTCAATAACGTATACTCTGATGTATATCTCGTTGGTTTTCCTTCTTCTGGTAATTATTACGTTGGTCATTTTCCTTAAGGAACTGCGTATTGCAAAGAAGGAAGGTGCTTTGACATGACAGAACTTACTACCACCTAAAAAAACGGGTCTGCCGGGATTTGAACCCGGGTCTCCGGCTTCGAAGGCCATAAGGATATCCTGGCTACCCCACAGACCCATTCCACATCGCACACTTTCATAAAGAATTGATCTTGTCCGGATCAGAATTTAAGTGTGGACTGAACTTCATTCCCATTAGGAAATAGGTTGTCCGTGTTCCCTTCGGCTTCAATGTAATCAAACAATGAGTATAATGGCTTAACTTTCTTCGACCTCTCCGGCCTGTACGGTGTAAGGAAATTGAAACAGATTGAGCATTTTGTCTCAAATGATGATACCAGTTGGCAATTTCCATCCGAATTGTAGATACAGAGTTCGGTATTCGGAATACAGTTCACCTCGTGAGGATTTCGGCTATCTTGGCCATCTCTGCAGAAGTCCTTTTCCCGGTAAATAATCCTTTTATAAGGTCTATGACTGAATTATCATCTGCAAATTTGGCCTTTGCCAGCCCAAGGATAAGAAACGGATAAAACATCACGTTATAAAGTGCACTTCCATCCCACAGGTCAGATACAATTTTCTTTGATTCACTATAGAACATTTCAGAATCTCCGCTTTTCAAAGCCATTGCAGCATCCAGTGCCCTGACTGAATAGTCAAATTTCCTAACACCCGTGCCCTTTGGGAGAGGACTCAATTTTAGTATTTCATCGAATTTTTCAGTCGTGAGAAGGTATATTATCTTGTTCAGTAAAGTTGTCAGCTTGCTGCTGAAGTCCCCCATCTCCTCAGAATACTTCTCTGAAGCTTTGATAGCTACCAGTGCTTCGTTGTCCATCCCCTTCATCACAAATATGTTTGACCAGAAACCAAGGTAAAGGGGTATGAAATCTTCCAGCGAATTGAAATCAGTAATGAAGTACTTGAGGTCAAGTTCCGAAATTTTGCCCATTTTAAACATTATAAGGTGTCGCAGGCTTTCCGACAAGCTTTTCCAGTCAGGGTTTTCTGTCAAGCTGGAAAGTTCTACAGCCCTTTCCGAGAAAGGCAACGCCTTTGCGAAGTCCAGTGCTTCTGTATAGAAAGAAGCTATATACCTATTGTAGATAAATCGTATATCATTATCCTGGACAATTTCCAAAAGACCGTCCATGGTCTTCTCATATGACAGGGACTCCTGACTTTTGCCAATGATGTGCAGAATGTCCATGATATTGTAAACGGCGTAGGTCCTGATTCCCAGGTCTCCATTTATATATGTGTTCTCAAGGAGTTCCTTGAGCATGTCTATTGCCTTCTGGAAGTTTCCCTCGAAACTTTCAATGATTGCCAGATCGTGCAGGTTCCTGTTCATCTGGCGGATTTTCCCACGCTTCCTTTCAATCTCCAAAGCTTCGCCATACAGCTTCTTTGCCCTGTCAAGTTTGAATATATCAGCATTGGCAGCTGCCATTGTCGTAAGCACTTCATCAATCTGTTCATTTAAGCTGTATGCTTTTGCTATTTCCATTGCTTCGCTTGCAATTATGAGGGCTTGAGGGGATTTCTTGGTCCTGAGAAGGTAGGAACCCTTGGCAACCATCGCCATTACCTTTTCCTCCGGCGATAGACTCTTATCGGCAAGCAGCCTCTCTATTATTGCGGCTGCTTCATCATTTCTTCCAAGGTAGATCAGGGCTGAAGCGACCTTCAGTTCAGGCTCCTTACCTGCGATATCGCTGAAATCGTTTTCCCTGAAGCATTTGAGGGATTGATCAAACTTGCCAACAAAATAAAGGGAATTGCACCTGATCAACAAAGCATAACGCTTAGTGGCGGCGTCCAGCCTATCCTCAACAAGGTCCAAGAACGCAATAAGATCCATTGGTGAAACAAACGAGTTGATAAGTTGCTTCCACTTGCTTCTTATAATTTCACCTATCCTGTCGTAGAGTCCCCTCTCCCTCAGTATATTCAATTTTGTCTGGAGTGAAAGTTCATCAAATGCAGAACTGTTGATCAGCTGATCTGCAAGGTCGAGTTTCCTTACGTCTGAAACCTTCGAACGGATTATGTCTGTCATCCTGCGCCCGGATATCCTATATTTAAAATTGTTGATGGCTATTATTCCGCTGCTGTCAAGTGATTCCATTACCTTGTAGAGGTCTGATTTTGATACAGAAGTTATCCTGCTTATGACATCGAGATCAAGTTCCTCCCCGCTGAGGGCCATGGTCCCTGCGACTTTCATCTCAGTCTCGGAGAGATCAGCTATCTTCTTTGCATAATAATCATCTATGGCAGGCGGTATGGGAAGAAACCTGAAAAGTGCCTCATTTACCTCCTTTCTGTCATTTATGATCCCTATATCTTCATAATACTTCAAAGCGTAATTTATCGTGCTAAGATCTCCAGAGGAGAGCCTGAAAAGGTCCAGGGTGAAATTCTCTGGAAGTTTATAGCCCATCATCTGGGTATAAAACCTGGCATCGTCATAGTTTGCTTCTCGAAGGTTAATTATGTGTATTTGAGGCTCCGTTGCAGAAACGATGATAAAATTGAATTCGGGGGTATCCCCATGGTTTCTCTTTGTTTCATTGTAAGTACCAATCAATGAAAATCCCAGTTTAAGTGCAGTTCTGGAAAGGTACAGGAAAAGGTCCTGGCTTGATGTGTTCAGTCTTTCAATCCCCTCAATTATTACAAGAATTTTCAATCCTTTATTATCAGTGAAAAAATTATTGAATTTCCTTATTATTTCATTCATTCCCCGCTCTTCAACCGTGTCATACATTGCGTTGAGTATATAGTTAAAGGGCTGGTAAGGCATTGATTCCTGGGCTATGTTTCCCGGGAACCTGTATACAAGGTAACCGTGTTCAGTTGCCAGCGTTTGTGCCATGTCCATTATTTTTTTCTTTCCACCAGGAAATTTACCTGAAATTAAATGTGTGGAAATCCCCTGTTCTCCATCCGAAAGGAATTTCCTGATATGATCCCATGTGGACTGCAGGGAATCTAATTTTTCCATGGCATAACTCTAAACAATGGAAGGTATTAAATGTTAACGAGTAAGCTAACCAATCTTTATAGTCTTAACAAAAATTACACGTGGTGGAAAGATTAGAAAATGACGTACTGGATATGGAATGCAATCTTTCTGTAACTGGAAACCTGCAGATGTTTCAGATATCGAAAAAATTTCAGATATTTGCACCAGCTATGCCTTTAATCAGGAAAAACAAGGCCGAGATTTACTTTTTCTTGCCGGAAGAATCCAGTCAGAGCGTCGAAAGGAGGATGTTTCTTGAAAAGTATCAGGCTAAGCTTTCCAACAAAACCTGGTTCATTTTTATAAGCAGCGATCTTGTGGGAGACATCCTGCCGCTTGTTCAGCTTTCGGAGATAAAATCGGTCTATTTCGAAACAATGTACATGCATGACGGTGTCTTTACCATAAATTTCAAGTTCCACAGTTCGGACATAAAACCCGTATCTGGTTACGTAATGGAAGCGCTCTCTTCAAGCACTCCAAACTTGTCCATAAAACTAACATATATGGGATCAAGGAAAAGTGTAGAGGATGCATTGAAAGTAATTTCCTCACACTTCATGCTCTATTCGGTAACATTTGCATCCAGGCCGCCTTCACAGAACAAGTTGATTGAGGACAACCCCCTAGGCCTGGAATGGAGGAGATTCATCAGGTTCCCCGGCGAAGAGGAAAACATACACGGGCTATATAAGATAAAGGGAAAGCCCCACTCGCTCAACGGTGTCAACGTAATAAGCGAGGCGGATGGAATCTATGAGACCGTAACAACAAACCCCGTGCTGAACGAATTTGCACTTATGGCCAACTCCCAGTCCCTGGCAAGATTCTGTGAGAATCAGGAGTTTGACGGAAACATCCTGATGTCTTCTTTTGTAACTATGGAAAGCCACCTCCACTCATACATATCTATGGTCGACGAACTTAACAGGAAATTTAAGGACTGGTCTATTTACATCGAGAGGGTGATTCCAGTTACGGATATCATTTCTCAGTAGTTGAGATATATCCGCTTGCCGGATTCGGTCAGCTTGGTTCTGCCAAATTCCGTCATCCCCCTCAATTCCTCAATTGAGAAAATTGATCCATCCCTGCACAGTTGAAAGCCGTCAACCGAGCAGGAGTCGCAGACACCTATCCCACACTTCATCAGGCGCTCCATGGCAAATTCGGCTCTGATTTGGCTTCTGTTAAGGAAATCAAATACCTTTTTTAGCATGATCTCCGGTCCGCATACATATGTCATTTTATATTTCTCCAGATCTATGGTACTGAGGGCATCGATGGGATTTCCACGAATACCGGCGGAGCCGTCATCCGTAACCTCAAAAAGCTTCCCGCCCATTATCCTGTCACTGAAGAGAAGTTCAGCAGCAGTTCGCGCGGAAACGATGGCATCAGTATCCTTTGTGATCAGGGGCCTGAGGGAAGCCATTCCAGAACCGCCGCCTATAAGCAATGCAGGACCACTGACAGTTGAGAAAGGCCTTCCATATGGTCCCCTGAAAAAAATCCTGGATCCTCTCTTGAGTTTTGTGATAGCGTCTGATGCTGGTCCATAGCTCTTTACGGTGATTGATTTTATCGTGTCAGTTGAGGACAGCGAGATTGGTATTTCGCCGGTTCCAGGGACCCAAGCCATGATGAACTGCCCTGGCTTTGCCTCCTGTTTCCATTCAAAGTATATTGTTTTCACAGTGGGAGTGTTATCTTCCACGTCTATGACTTCAGAATGCATCATCTTCTGATCGCCGCCCCGATGATCTCCCCTATGGATTCTATCTTTTCAGACTTCATTATATTACCAGTCTCCAGAGACAGTTTCTTGAATATATCCCTTCCATCTGAATGTACCGCAGTTCCAATTTCGACGCAGGATGCTCCAGCCATAATGTATTCAAGGGCATCTTCACCGGTACGGATTCCTCCAACACCTATTATTTCCTTTCCGGTTTCCCGCTTCACCTCATATACATACCGTATGCCAACAGGTTTTATGCAAGGTCCCGACAGTCCGCCAAAGGAATTGCTAAGCACAGGCATCCTAGCGTATATGTCAATAGCCATGGCCTTTACCGTATTTATGAGGACATACGCATCCGCTTTCTCTGCCGCCTTTGCGATTTCCAGCATGTCGCTGATGTTTGGGCTCAGTTTCGCAAAAACCGGGATTTTTACAGATCGCTTCACTTCACCAACTATGGATTCCACAAGATCTGGATCGGACCCCACCTCCTGGCCGAATCCCTTCACATGCGGACAGGAGAGGTTGAGTTCAATGGCGGAAGCCCCATATGCTTCCATCTTCATGGATAACTGGGCAAACTCTTCGGCAGTTGATCCGAATACGCTTCCAATTACCGGCTTCATGGATTCTCGTGCAATCTTCATCTCTTCCCCGAAATTGTCAATTCCTGGGTTCGCGAGTCCTATTGCATTGATCATGTTCCTCCCGTCAATTTCAACGACAACGGGAGTACGGTAACCGCTCCTTTCAGAGATACCGATTGATTTAGTCACAACGGCGGCGGCTCCCTCGTCCAGCACTCTCTTCATCGTGTAGCCATTTTCATCCAGTATGCCTGAGGCAAGAATAAATGGGTTATCGAGCCTGATGCCAGATATCTGCGTGTTTAATCTGTTCATGGTGTCCTTCTTCAGCAGATCATCGATGGTTATAAAAGGGTTAGGAGCAGTTTGAGATGAAATTATGAGAACATCCTTGAATGAAGGATAACATTGAGATCTACTGAAATTCTTCCGCAGGGAAATGATCCAGGATTATTATCTTCTGTGAATCCCTCTTTGTAATTGCCGTATTTGTCTGTATCCTGATTCCATAAGCATAAAGGGTCGAATATATCATGTTAACTTCTATGTTTGACAGGAACATGGTTCCTCCAAGAAGTGAAAAGGCCCTGCAGGCTGTATTGTTAGCATACTTCATCACCAGTTGGTCAGAAACGGATAGGTACTCGCGGATAAGCCCGTCCGTGATATCATTGCTGATAACCACGCGTGATGCTCCGGATACAAAGGTATCAATGAGATCAGGAACCCTGTATGGGTAATTCATCACCACCAGCTCAAAATATTTCGACAAATTGCCATATAGCTTCAAATTTGGCGCACCTGACCTGATTGAATCCATATCCACAACAAACAGGTCTTCAATGCCACTCTTAAGCAGGTCATCCAGGGTCCGGTTGTCCCTTATTTCTCCATGCTGTATTGTGATGCATTCCATTAGACAGATATGGATGTTTATTCTATATAAATAGATGAATCATTATCTGCAGTGATAAGAACTGTCATAGTGAATTTATCCGTTGGAAGGATATATGTTGGGATTTCCACGAATTTTCAGATGTCTGCTGCATTAGGCATTAAAAAAATTCTAACTTCATTTGTGCAGTGCTGGAAAGAAAACATTAAATTTGCGTTGCCGTTAGCTTCTCCATGGTAGAAGCTCCCCAACCATATGCCATAAGGCTGCAGAAGCTCCTGGTTCCAATGGGGAAAGGCTACCGTTCCAAGCGCGTGCTTCAGATTGCTTTTGACCTGGCGCGTTCCTATGACTCTGAAGTCACCGCATTCACTGTGAAGGAAACGACACAGGAAATTACGTGGAGTGACAAGGTATCCCTCGTTACAGGTGCATTCAAGGATGGGAAGGACGAGCAGATAAAGGTTGTTCCCAGGATCCGGATGGCTGATTCGGTGAAGGAAGGCATTGTCGCGGAGAGCCTGGCGCATAATTATGATCTTCTATTCATAGCAACATGGAAGCGGTCTTCGCTTTCTGCCTCACTGTTTGGGGGGATTGGGGACTATGTGATCAAGAATTCTGGCACGACCACTGCTGCTCTGAGCGTGAAGAATAACCAGTATCCTTACAGGAGGATACTTGTTCCCATATCAGAGGATATAAACACGAGAACTGCGATCGCTTTTTCACTTTACCTAAAAAAAGCCATTAATGCTTCGCTTTACCTGGTGGATATGAGGAAGTACGACAAAACCAGGACGCACGGATTCAGGATGCTGTTCGAGAATATGGATAGGATTGTGGGAAGTTATGGTCCCGAGATAAATTTCACACGATCGGGCATGACGACTTCCTTCAAGGACGAGATACTTTTTCACTCCAGGCAGATCAAGCCCGACCTGATAGTGCTGGGAATCCGTCGCGGCAAAGGTGGAAAAGTTCGCATTAATGCTGCAATAAAATCCGTGATCAAGGATACGGATCAGGACGTCTTTCTAATCAAGAAATGACGGCTGCACAAAGCCGCTTTGCATGAGCTTGTCTATGATTTCGAAGTTCAGCGTAACGGTGTTCACATACGGTGACCCGAAAATTGGAAAATTATACATTACATCTGAGGCAGTGATGTTAACCACGAAGTTCTGTGCATCTGCATAGGAAAAGCTGCCATTCGTGATAACCGAAAGGTTCGCAGCAATCCTGTCGATCTGGTCTATGGCGCCCTGAAGCGGAATGTTGGGATCAAGTCCTGATCCTGAATATGCGACCATTGCTTCAGGAATCTGCGAGGCGTTCGAAAGGTTGTTCTCCTGCTCGAAGTCCTTCAGGTAAGTCTTCGTCTGGTTAAGGAGCTGGCCGCTGTCTATGGAGTAGGAAGGGCCACCAGACTCAGACAGGTTGAAACCGATGCCGGATGGCCTGGCCTGAAAGAATATTGATGAGTTGAAAGCCTCTGCAAGCAGGTATGATCCGTATACCTTTCCATCTATTTTTACCGGGGATCCAGTGGCGGAATTTGGATCAATCTCCTGTGTTATCAAGGCGGTTATGGTCGGAAATGCAAAGCCGAGAAGGAACATCGCAATAATCGCCAGCGCTGTCGTCTTCATTATCATCTTGCCGAATGAATTCTTTTTCACCATCCCACCCCAAGAATCGAAAGCAATACGTAAATAACCTTTATTGCCAAAAATGGAACAATAATTCCGCCGAGTCCATATATGAGTATGTTTCTTCTGAAAAGTTCTGCAATACTGGATGGCCTGTATTTGACGCCCCTGATCGCCATCGGCACCATAAGAGGTATGATGATGGTATTGAAGATCAGTGCGGATGTTATCGCCGTCAGGGGATTCTCAAGTCCAAGTATGTTTAGCGCTCCGAGTGCTGGAATGAAATAGAACATGGCAGGTATGATTACGAAATACTTTGACACATCGTTTGCTATGCTGAAAGTCGTCAGCGCACCTCTCGTGATCAGTATCTGCTTGCCTATGAATATAACATCCATCAGCTTTGTGGGATCGGAATCCAGGTCAATCATGTTGGCTGCATCCTTGGCCGGCGCAGTTCCCTTGTTCATGGCCATTCCAACGTCAGCCTTTGCCAGGGCTGGAGCATCATTGGTTCCGTCACCAACCATTGCCACCATCCTCTGCTTTGCCTTCTCAGAAATCACAACGTTGAATTTGTCCACTGGCGTGCTATTGGCAACATATTCGTCAATTCCGCTGAGGTTCGAGAAATATGATGCAGTGACCTCGTCATCACCCGTGCACATTATGGTCTTAATATTCATCTTCTTAAGGAGATCCAGGCGTTGTTTTATCCCTGGCTTCAGGGTGTCATTAAGCTCAATTACACCCACAAATTTACCGTCCTTTACGACAGGCAATGCAGTGCCACCCCTAAGTGATATCTCCTTGCAGAGTGCGACAATAAAAGTATCGCTGAGCTTGTGGTTCTTGAGCATTGTTGAAAGCGCGCCCTTGTAGATGTACGTGTCTTTTCCCTTAATTCCGCTGAACCTGGTATCTGCGGAGAACGGCAGGAATTCAAATCCGGCTAAGTCAGAAACAGAAACTTCGACGCCCTTTTCCCTGGCCAGTTTCACTATGGACATCCCTTCCATTGTGTTGTCCTGCAGGGAAGCCAGCGCAGAGTACCTCATGAATTCCGTTTCCTGCACACCGGAGTTCGGATAAAACCGGATGGCCTCCCTGTCCCCCATTGTGACCGTGCCGGTCTTGTCAAGAATAATAGTGTCCACGTCCCCGGCATTTTCCACGGCTCTGCCAGATTTGGATATGACGTTGAATTGTGATATCTTGTTCACCGCTGCAATGCCAATTGCCGGCATCAAGCCTCCGATCGTGGTGGGGATGAGCGCAATTAGCAAGACTATCAGTATGTCCAGGTTGGACGTGAAACCAAGGAAATTAGATAAAGCAAATATTGAGGCGGTGACCATGAGGAATATGAGCGTCAGACCTGACAACAGGGTGGATAGGGCAATTTCGTTCGGTGTCTTTTCCCTTACGGCCGCTTCAACTATCTCGATCATCTTGTCTATATAAGTTTCTCCCGGATTTGCGGTGATCCTGATCACAAGTTCATCGGTCTGCAGGATTGTCGACCCGGTGACGCTGTCTCCCTGTAACTTACGGATGGGCCTGGATTCCCCCGTTACATTGGATTCGTTAACATAGCCGGATCCGGAAACAACCTCGCCATCTCCTGGAATAACCTCACCTGCACTTACTATCACCATGTCGCCGGATTTCAGTTGATCTGATGGAACGGTCTCCTTTCCATGGTCAGTGACCCGGTTGGCATTTGTATCCGTCTTCATTTTTTTCAGGGAGGCGGAGATCGATTTGCTCTGCTCCTCAGACAGGGTTGTACTGAGGTTAGAAAATAGCAGGGTAAGGAAGAGAAGTATTGCCACTGCAAGGTAGAAGCTGACATAGACCCCCGTTGAGGGAGCATCGAAATATGAAGGGAAAAACATTACAAAAATTGAGATTATGAAGGCAATTTCTGTCACAAACATCACTGGGTTCTTCATCTGGAAATCCGGCCTGAATTTCTCCAAGGTACCCTTAATGATCGATCCATATTCTTTCAACGAATCACCATCCAGATTGACTGCTCAAAGGCCTTAGCCCACGAAAGTATCGGTCCCAGGGCGAGGATAGGAAAGAAAGAAAGCAGGCCAACAAGTATCATTACACCAAGGAGCATGAGTCCAAAGTAGAACGACCCCGTATCAATGCTCTTCCCGATCTCTACCTTCGGCTTCTTGTTTGAAAAGAGATCTGCTATCTTCAGTTGGAACCCCATGATCACGTATCTTCCGAGGATCATGATTATGCCGTCCAGCACGTTGAAGTAAACCTGGTTTGTAAGGAACCCGCCGACCTCAGATCCGTTGTTTGATGCGGAGGTAGCAAACTCGTAAAGGAGTTCTGTGATGGCATCCGGTTTTGGATTCGTGAATGAAGCCATTATGCTGGGGATCATGAGGGTAACGCCCAGCGGGATTATTATCAAAAGGGGATGGGTAATAAGCGAGAGCGTAGAATACTTGATCTCCTTCGATCCAATTTTAATGCTCATCAGTTCAGGAAGCTTTCCTACCATGAGGGATGCAATGAACACTGTAAAAATCACCGAGGTGAAAATATTAAGGACACCCGTACCTATACCGCCTACCGGGTCATTAATCAGGAGGTTTACAAGGTTTCCCAGCAGGCCAGCCGGCGAATATGCCGCCAGCATTGCATTGGATGCGCCGGTGGACGTGATGGTGGCCCCAATGCTGAAAATGGAAGAACCTGCTATGCCTATGGCAGTTTCCTTTCCCACCATGTTCCCGTTGTAAATGACGCCAAGCGTGGATAGGGATGGTATTCCAGTTATTTCACCGTAGAAAGTGAGAAATGCGGTAAAAACAAAGAAAATCATCAGGACTGAAACAAGCATTACCATGAACCGGCGATTGCTGAAAACCTTGCCAAGGGCTATTATGGACCCAAGCGGTATCAGAAGGAAAGAGGTAAACTCAGTAATGTTCGTGAACCAGTTCGGGTTCTCGAAGGGAAAAGCGGCGTTCGCTCCATAAAACCCTCCGCCGTTTGTCCCTATGTTCTTGATGGCTTCCAGGGTTGCAACAGATCCGAGCGGAACCTTGTATGCAATCGAGGAAAATACTGGTTGCACACTGATGTAGGACAGAGTCGTTTCCGGAATCCCGCTCAATATCAGTATCACAGTTACAAGAAGGGTGAGGGGCAGTATGAGGTAGAATATTGAGACAAGAAAGTCGTGGTAGAAGTTTCCAATCGTACCCTTGTCCTGAAGAATTCCCCTTATGAATGCCATTGATGCGGCAAAACCGGTTCCAGCAGATAGGAACATAAGGCCTGTGATTACGAACGTCTGGCTCAGGTAGGAGAGATCGAAAGGGTTGGAATAGTGCTGCAGATTGGTATTGGTCAGGAAGCTGCTTACGGTGTTGAACGTCAGGCTCGCTGTCATGTGATTGTTCGCGAATGCAAAGGGGAAGTCTCTCTGGTAAAAAATAAAAATGAATGATATAACACCGGCAGCGGCATTGAAAAATAGCAGGGTAAGAAAATACTCCCGGAATTTCATCTGCCTTTCAGATCCCTCGCCTATGATCTTCTCGAAAAAGCTCACGATCCGTCCCGAGATCGGCGTGAGCCAGTTGTCCTGGTCTCTGTATATCTTAGAGATGAACCCGGAGATTATCACTCCGAATATAATCACGATTGCAAGGTAGATAAGTATGATAACTACACCAGATGCAACTCTGTTGACCTGCCAGAAAGAGTTGCCATATCCGGACAGGGATGAGATGCCAAGGGGATCATAACTCAAAATTTCTCAGCTCCAATTATGGTATAAAGCAGGTATATGGCTGTAAATAGCAACACCAGCCCTAGAATGACATAGACTGCAAGCATCGCAGAATGCCAATGCAATGGAATATAAAAGTATTGTCCAATTCAAGCATCCCAGCGCTGACACCTGTGCGTTCTTTACTTATTTCTTACAGTCAGGTAGGAAGGTTCGGGTCTTCTGCTCATATGTCCTTGCCCATGTAAGGGCCAAGGCGCTCGTATCCTAGCCTCCTGAAATAGTTTCTTACACCGATTCCGCTGATTACAAGCATCCTGTTCAGGCCACAGTCTGAGCTTATCTTTTCAGCCTCGTTAAGAAGTTCCGATCCTAGGCCCTGGTGTTGCCAGCCATTCATATCGTGCCTGCCCAGGGGTACGACATTTCCAAATATTTTCAATTCTCTTATGATGGATGAATCCGCCATTTCCTTCCGGTGGGCTCTTTCCGAAGGTATCCTCAGACGGACGAAACCGATTATCCTTTCATCTGAATCCTCATATGATAGAAAGTGTTCAACACCTCCAGCAGCATCATAACTCACCTTTTTCAGTTTGAAATCATTGGAGAATAGCTCTCCAGCAACTTCTCTTCCCCGGATTTCCATGCTCCTGATCCCTTTCCTCTTCAGTTCGTCTGTCACGAGGTTCCGGATATCGCTTCTTTTCACTCCTGCTTCGATGAATTTAACCGGAATATCGCGTTGCATTCTCTGAACCCTGATCCACGGCGGCATCTTTTCCATAAGGTAGGTTATCAGATCCACAGCTGTCCCAGTGTCAAGAGGATCGTATCTTCCCAGCTTCCACAATCTGTAAAGGGACGTTCCCTTGGTGACCAGGGTAGGGTAAATCTTCAGCATGTCCGGCTTGAAAGCCGGGTCTTCCAGCATCAGGTCGAAACTTTCTAAATCCTGTTCATAGCTGGATCCATACATTCCTGGCATGATATGATATACAATCTTCAATCCCGCATCCCTGGACAGCTGGGTTGATCTCCGAATATCATCAAGTGTGTGCCCACGCATGTTTATTTTAAGGATGCGATCTGACAGGTTCTGTACACCGAGCTCCACCTTTGTTGTACCATAGTTCAGGGCCGCGTCTATCTCGCGCTCAAAGAACCAGTCCGGTTTTGTTTCCACAGTGAGGCCTATGCATCTTTTTCCAGCACTCTCATTAACAAGAATAGATTCTTCAAGGCTATTGCTGATTGTGCCGTTCATAGCATCGACGCACCCCTTGATGAAGTTTGTCTGGTATGCCTCTTCCCTGGCGGTGAAAGTGCCCCCCATAATTATCAGATCTATCTTTGAGGTGTCATGGCCGATGAGATCCAGTTGCTTTACGCGGTTGAAAACCTGGTTGTATGGGTCGTAATTGTTATTTCTTCCCCTGAGGGCAGCAGGCTCATGCCCTGTATAGGATTGCGGTGAGTTATTGTCAACTCCTCCAGGACAGTAAATGCATTTGCCATGGGGGCAATTGTCAGGGGAGGTCATCGCGGCAACAACCGCGACCCCGGATATTGTCCTGGTGTTCTTGATGCGCAGCAGGTCCCTCTCCTCCTCAGAGAAGTTGCCTGAGTTAAGAATCTCCACATCGCTGGGGATAAAGTCCAGGGACAACTCCTTAGCAAGCCTGATCTTCAGGTTCTGCAAATCCTTCTTGTTTCGGACCTGCCCGGATTTAATCTTCTCCCCTATAACCTCATAGAAATCCACGTAAACACCATTACATTGAGAATTTAACGTTTTTGTGGGGTTCGGTGCGCAACGTTCAAATCTGTTTTCCATATAACAAAATATGGTAGTAGAAACTTATTCTGTACCGCTGGATTTTCCCGAAGGGACAAACGCGATCCTGGGATACTCGCATTTTATAAAGACGGTTGAGGATTTGACGGAAATTATCTCAACCACTGTACCAGGAGCTAAATTTGGGATTGCTTTCTCAGAAGCTTCGGGGGACAGGCTGGTAAGATACGATGGAACTGACGCAGAACTTGAGAAGATAGCGGTTGATAATATATTACGAATTTCCGCCGGTCATACTTTCATGATCATATTGAAGAACCTTTATCCTATAAACGTCCTGAACGCAATCAAGGGATGCCAGGAAGTTGGCAGTATCTTTGCAGCAACTTCAAACCCTGTTGAAGTGATAATTGCAAAGGGAACGAGAGGAAACGGGGTTATAGGAGTGGTTGACGGTTTCTCTCCAGTCGGTGTAGAGAATGAGAATGATAAAAATACCAGGAGAAAATTCCTCAGGGAGATAAACTACAAGAAATAGGGCCCGTAGTGTAACGGATTATCATATAGGCCTCCGGAGCCTATGATCCGGGTTCGAATCCCG
>JAJYYD010000028.1 GCA_021801305.1 Thermoplasmata archaeon | reverse complement strand
CTGGATCATTCAGGTCAATAGACGAGGAAAGAAGCCCCTTTGCGTCATATGGATTGGATGGCGTAACCACAGTAAGTCCTGCTGTGTGGGCAAAATAGGTCTCTCCGCTCTGTGAATGGTATAGTCCACCCTTTATGCCGCCGCCATAAGGTGTCCTGAGCACCAGGGGCACAGTAATTCTTCCGGCTGTCCTGTACCTCATCTTTGCCATCTGGTTAACTATCTGATCAAAGGCAGTGTAAATGAAATCCTGGAACTGGATTTCCGGAACCGGCCTCAGTCCCGTGGTTGCCATTCCGATGGCCATTCCCACTATCCCAAGTTCCTCAAGCGGGGTATCAAGAACCCTTTCAGTTCCATATTTTGCCTGGAGCCCGTCAGTTACCCTGAATACTCCGCCGTCCACTCCTATATCCTCGCCCAGAAGTACAATGGAATCATCCTGGCTCATCCTGAAGTCTAGTTCAGAATTGAGGGCCTGAACCATGTTCATGGGTTTTGAACTCAAAGAATGTCACCCCTTTCTTCCTTGACCATCCAAGACATATCCTCGTAGACATCGTCAAACATGGTGGACGGTTCAGGTGGTGGTATCTTTTCCCTTTCCTCGAATTTTTCAGTTACAATCCTTTCCGCCTCTGACTTTATCTTCTCAATCATGGCATCGTTCAGGATTCCCATCCCCTTGAGTGCCTTTTCTGTAATTGTTATTGGGTCCATGTCGCTTCCCTCCTGGACACTGTTGCTCCTGTACTTGTTGGGATCATCAGAGGTTGAGTGCGGTCCCATCCTGAAACTCACAGCTTCAATGAGTGTCGGCCCTTTTCCATCCCTTGCCTTTTTGACAGCTTCTGTTGCTGCTTTATAGGTGGCAAGAAGATCGTTGCCATCCACCTTTACGCCTTCCATTCCGTAGCCTTCAGCTTTTTTCCATATCTCGGCCCTGGTCTGTTTTTCAATTGGGAGTGAAATCGCCCACTGGTTGTTTTCGCACAGGAAAACAACTGGAAGATCATAAACTGCGGCCATATTCATTGCAGCATGGAAATCAGGAGTTGATGTTGATCCATCACCGAAGGTTGTGAGAACCACTGAATTCTTTTTCCTGTATTTCAGTGCATATGCAGCACCAGTTGCCAGGGGAAGGTTGCTTGCCACAGGGCTCTGTATTGACATGAAGTTGTTGTCCCTTGCAATAAAATGACTGGGCATCTGCCTTCCCTTTGCATAGTCCTCGCTGTTTCCCATTATCTGGTCAAGGAGTTTTTCCATAGGAACACCCCTGTGAATCATCATTGGAACATCCCTGTAATATTCGAAAATGAGATCATCCTTATCGAGCGCCAGTGAAGCTCCAATCTGGGTAGCTTCCTGTCCCATTGTTGGAGTGTAGAAGCCCACCCTGCCCTGTCTCTGGGCGGTAACTATCTTCTTGTCGAAGGTCCTGGAAAGAACCATTGCACCGTACGCTCTAACAAACTTTTCCTTATCCACCTGTTCATTCACATTCTCAGTCATTTAAAAACCTCCCTTTAGCCCACGCTTCTGCTGCCCTGTATGATGTCCTTACCAGGGGACCAGAGGCAACAAAAGAAAAACCCATCTTGAATCCAGTTTTTTCAAAGCTGGCAAACCTTTCCGAGGAGCAGTATTCAACAACCTCCATCTGTTTCCTGGATGGTCTGAGGTACTGCCCTATTGTAATTATGTCCACACCCGCGTTTCTCAGATCTCTCATGGTCTCAATAACCTCCTCATCCTTTTCTCCAAGCCCTAACATTATTGAGGATTTTGTGATCTGGCCGGGATTCTTCTCCTTCACGTATCTTAAAAGATCAAGCGACTGATCATACCCCGCCCTCCCGTCTCTTACGGTGGGAGTCAGCCTCCTTACAGTCTCAACGTTATGGGCCAGTACAGCCGGTTTTTCAGCAATTATCCTGTCAACCAGGTTTTTCTCTCCCCTGAAATCTGGAATCAGTACCTCCACAAGGACTCCTGAACCCTTTATCTTCCTTATCACGGAAGCAAAATGGCTGGATCCCTGATCCGGGAGATCGTCCCGATCCACTGAAGTAATCACCACATAGTCAAGGCCCATGACCTTTACTGACTGAAGAACCTTTTCCGGCTCATCTGAATCAACCGGTAGAGGATTCCCATGGGTCACTGCGCAGAATCTGCATCCTCTTGTGCAGTTGCTGCCAAGTATCATGAAAGTTGCGGTCCCGTTCCCCCAGCACTCCGCCACATTGGGGCATCTCGCCTCCTCACAAACGGTGAAAAGGGTGCGATCACGCAGGGTCTGCTTGATCTTCGTATAATTCTCCCCGGAGGGCAGAGGAACCTTTACATATTCCGGACGCACTGACATAAATGACTAATTATTATCTTAAGGTTGTGATTGGATTGACTCCCTCTGACCCTGCGCCGGCCGTAGTTTCAACTGCCAATGTTACTCATGGCATTTTCATGGAAAATAATTATATACATGAGCAGATCGGAACTTTTAGAATCGATCCATTTCCTTATGATTTTAGTTGCCACACCTACTCCAGGAATATTGAGGATATCTGTTGTTTCAGGGAAATTCTCACTATTTTCCAGGTCGAAATATACCAGTGAGTCTGTGTCAATAACCCTGTGTTCAGGATTCCTCCTCTTCCTTATCTTCATGTTCCCGAAGTTTTCCTTCATTATACTGGCGAAATCAGGGATAAAAGGAATCTTATTCCTCCAGGTGAAGGGGAGGTCCAGGTCGATTCCTGCCTCGCTCTGAATAAGAAAAAGCAGTTTCTGCATTACGGAAAAATCTATTGTGGTAACCCCTGATTCAATTGCGATTTTAAATATGTAGTCGATCCATTTCAGGGCACTGTCCTGACGATCATGAATTTCTGCGCTATTCAAGGGCACATGAATCACCGGACTCATAAAAGTCAATTTCAGCATATGGTCTTTTCACTGCTGTGCATGAGAAATTTCACAGAAATGAGGAAGCTCTGTTCATGAGAGATATATTTTTGGAATAATGGGGAAAAAAGACATATTAAGCTTGTGCTGATAGGGTTCTATGTATCTGTTCTCCGCAATACTTCTTGCAGGGCTTATATTCTCGCTTGGTGCTTTTATATACTCAATTTATGAGTATGCATGGGACATGTTCAGGATTCCCCTTAAGCAGAAAAAGATGAAATTAATGTTCTGGACCAGGATTTACCTGGTTATAAAGAACGTATTCCTCCAGAGAAAGCTCTTCAAGGACCTGAGCGGGGGAATTATGCATGCAATCATGTTCTGGGGCTTTATTGCATTCGGCTTCTACTCAATTGATGTAATCATAACAGGCATAATCCCATCGTACCACTATTTCATCACTGGGCTTGCAGCAAATATAGTATTCTTCACAGTTGACATATTTGCATTCATAGTCATCCTTGATGTCATATACGCGGTAATAAGAAGATGGGTGATCAAAATTCCCAGATACCGCGGATATAACGGGTTTGAGGCATATTTCATACTCATACTCATAGCAGGACTTATGATAACATACTTCGGCCTGGGTGTACTGAGGCTTGATGGGGTGTCGAAGACCATACCCGGATCCATAATGGAAGGTCTTGCTCCAAAGGTGACACCAATCACCTATGCATTTTATTCAATACTTCCAAAAGTATCGGTTTCAACAGGCTACTACATATACTGGGTTCTATGGAGCATCCATGTATTCACATTCCTGGCATTTCTTGTATATATCCCAAGATCGAAGCATCTCCATCTTGTGGCTGCACCACTCAATGTACTTCTTGCTGACGACAAGCCAATGGGGCAGCTGGCACCAATAGATTTTGAAAAGGACACCAGATTCGGTGCAACAGACATCAGGGATTTCAGCTGGAAGGACTACGTTGATTTCTACGCCTGCACTGAGTGCGGCAGATGCACAGCAAACTGCCCTGCGAACCTTACAGGCAAAACACTCTCCCCAAGGGATATAATCTGGGACCTCAGGGAGGTTGTAATAGCACAGGGAAAAGACCTGAGAAAGAGCGGGGAGAAACCTGCAGAGAGCCAGATTTTAAAACCTGTTATAGGGGAACCAATACTGGAAGAGGATCTATGGTC
>JAJYYD010000017.1 GCA_021801305.1 Thermoplasmata archaeon | reverse complement strand
GTTATCTTCTTTTCCGGTATTTTAGTATGAATAGGGCCAAGACTGAATCTGCCTGCCCTATATATAGCATTGATAAATTCAAGTTCCATATCTTCCACCCGCCATCTTCCTCATTATGATCAGGAAGAAAGGAACTCCTATGATCCCGGTGATGATTCCTATGGGTATGACGACGCCTGCCACCACACCTCTTGCAATATCATCCGCAAGAATAAGGAAAATAGCTCCTGTTATTGCGGAACCGGGGAGAACAAACCTGTTGGAACCTCCGAAGATAATCCTCGACACATGTGGCATTATGAGTCCCACAAAACCTATGAGGCCGCTGATGGAGACTGCTGCTGATACACTGAGTGCAACAAGGAATATTGACAGTCCCTTGGTTCTCTCAACATTCACCCCAACTGATCTCGCATGTGTATCACCCATCTGGAGGGCGTCAAGTTCCCTGTACTGTGTTCCAAGCACAACAGAGCAGAACATTACAACTGCTGTTACTGGAAAGAGTTCAAGCCAGTTGATATTCTCAAGAGAACCCAGCAACCAGAAAAATGCCTCATCTTCCAGGTTGATATTTGAAAATAAAAGCAGGGCCACTATTGCCGAAAGGAAGAACGAAAGGGCCACTCCAGTCAGAAGCATGTAAGTCGGGTGGGCCTTTCCTCCCCGCAATGCAAACATGTAGACTGCAAGTACAGAAGCCATAGCGAAAATAAATGCCAGGAGCTGTTGTGTATACAGGCCAAGGAATGTAAGCCCCAGTATGATTGTCATGACCGCACCTAGAGCAGCACCACTGGAGAGCCCTATTATGTAAGGCTCTGTTATGGGATTCCTGAATATGCTCTGTATCACTGCACCTCCAATGCCAAGGGAAGCACCAACCACAAGGCCACCCAGAACTTCAGGCTCCCTGATTGAGGCTATTATTGTGTACTGTGTTGCGGTATAATTCTCAGGTATGAACCTGGATAAGAAGGGAATCTGGCTCCCATAGATCTGAAGGACCGATGTGAATGAAATATGCACTGAACCTATGAATGTGGAGAAAATAACCGACAGGAACAGCAGTACAACAAGGGAGATCATGGTGAGGTATTTTGCCCCTTCATGACCCTGTATGTATATCCTGAAATTCCTGTAACTGATCATTTCAATTCATCTCACGATAGCGGATCCGGGCTGTACTGGAGATTTATTGGGAATTGAGGTATCGTAACATTTCCATAGGCCTTGTCAACCATCCACTGTATCATGTATATGTCCCTGAAATCAGGTTCGTCAAATGCATTGGGTGGCGTCACATAATACTTTTTGTCCTTGACCGCAGGCGTGTCAACGAAAGGCTGTTCATTTAGCCTGGTAAGGTTCACATAATCATTGACGAACAGAACCTGGGGGGAACCATTCGCTATTTCACCCGGTGAAATCTGGTAGAAGCCGTTGGAGTAATTATTTGCAATGTTTATGATGTCAGAATACTGGAAATACTGCTCCTCGAAGGTATTGTTTCCCGTTGTCCACAGGGTGTCCTGGCTCAGGTAATAAAAGCCCTTCAGCGGGATTCCATCGGCCATCCTGGTAGCATTCGTTTTCAAATCGTTCAAGGAGGCATTCATCCAGTTATTGATCAGGGTTGCATTCTTCTCAGTTCCAGTAAGTTCACCAAGAAATGTGTTCTGCTTTTCAATAAGCTGCATACTTGATCCTGATCCTGCACTCAGGAATATGTAGTCTATGCTAGCGTTGAGAAGCTCGGAAATCTGGCCTGCAGAATAGTTTGTGAAAGATATGACAGCCTGCGGTGTGAGATTGATAATCTGCTCAACATTCATGGCGGGGTAATCCGTTACGTTTGGAAGCGTCTCATTGGGGGGATAAACATCGTAGCAGTTCCCACCAACCAGGTCCTTATAAGCTCCAAGTCCGTAAATGGTTGCAGTTGCACCAGGATCAAGGGAAACGATCCTTGTTAAAGGCGTAGTGGAATTGTATCCTGTCTGCACAGTAAGAATCACGCCTTTTCCTTTTAAATCTGAGGCGTAGTGTATATACCCTATCCCTCCTCCTAGAAGCAAGAGAACCACGACAATTGCTATTACGGTCTTATTCGTTCTGTTCATCATATCACCAAATGTACTTGAATAAAGTGAAGTTTACTTCAGTATATTATACTTTTCCAGTTCCCAGGTCAACATAAGTTCTTAATCCGTTCGTGATTTTCTCCCAGAGATGGTCGAAGGAAAAGTAGGTTCTGCGGGATCTGTAATGCAGTCAATTGGCGCAGTCGGCCCTATGTTGAATGTTGTCGGTATATTCGCCATAATCTCTGCGTTCTGGAGGCCAATATGGGAAGTTGTGCTTTTTGCTTTTCTCGTCTCTTTCCTGACAGTTTATACACCAATGAAGATTTCGGAGAAAGTTACCAGTAATGGAGGGTATTATTCATACAACGGCATAGCCGGACGGAAATCGGCCGGTGTTTTTGTATCATACATCTACCTGGCATACGGATTTCTGGTACTTCCCGCAATTACACTTTTCATGTCAGGTGTTCTAATAACCGTGTTGCCGGATTCTTCTGGGATACTGTTTTATTTCATTCCACTTATTGTTGTATCCATTTCATGCCTTGAATTGATTATTATATCAAGGGGAATGGGAGTCTCCATGAGATATATAGAAACATTCGGCATTCTGGAGATCTCATTTCTGATAGTTGCCAGTTTCTTGATGATCCTTCATTCAAATTCGTATTCTTCTGTTGGCAGCGGGTCTTTTCTTGGTTCCGGTTTCTGGGAGGGAACCATGTTCGGGGTTCTCATGTTCTCGGGTCTGGGGTCCTCAATATTCATATCGGAGAACACGAAAAACAGCAGGGTCATGACCGGAAAATCCATTCTTATAGCATACCTGGCAACCGGTGCAGCAATGGTTTTTGCATCCTATGCGGTTCAGTCTTTCATTGGTCCTTACATCTCGGGATACAATGGCAATCCGTTCATCCTGATCACGCTGATAAGATCGGCTTTTGGAGGGATCTTCATGTATATTTTCATATTTTTTGCACTGATGAGTGCTGCGAATCTTGTTGTATCATATCTTAATGCTTTCAGGAACTCAATGGTAAGAATGGCAAAAGATGGGATAATCAGGTCAGAAAGAGTTGGGAAGGGTAATCTGTCTGTTTTTTACCTCATGATATTTATTTTAAATGGGGTGCTTGTCACATCATTCTATTTCACGCTTGGAAGTTTCGACGGATTCGTCATAGTTAGCGGATGCGTTTCACTTCTTTTCCTCACAATTCACTCGATTTCCAATATAACACTTACACTACGTTCCATCTCATACAAAGATATGTTCGGTAAAATCATACCTCCTGCCTCCACGGTCTTTCTTGCAGTAATCATGGTGATGTCCCTGTCAGGTTCCGGCATGGAAACTGTGTTGACCGATGCAATTTTTGCGTTCATAATTGCCTTCTCAATCCTTTTCCTGGCATTTATGAGAATTTACAGAAAGAATCAATACTCTGGTATAAATTTCATTGAAAATGTCCGGCAGTCTTCTGACTGAGGATCAGTTTCAACCTGTTCAGATCCTCCAGAGTATTTATGTTGAGGGAGAAATTCTTCTCGGAATTCAGTTCATGATATTCGAGGATTTCCCCTTTTCCAGGAATCCTGTTGAAAAGTGAAATCCCGGAAAAAATATTGTTCTGGAGAATATCCACAATCGGTATTGCAGGATTATTCAGGGATGCGATTACAGACCTGAACTGGCCTAAATCTGTAAGGTAGGTGTCAGATCCCATCACAATGATTGGAACCTTGTTGATTTTTACAATTGAATGCCAGAGGTCATCTGTATAATCATTCCCTTCCGTTATTATGGTTGGAATGTTCCTTGACCTGCAGAATTCAATGGTCTTCCTGTGCTTCAATGTTGTGGAAACCGTGATAAAATGTGATAAAGTCGTCAGGGAATCAATTAAATTCCCGAGAATGCTATTTCCGTCTATATCTCGCATGCATTTCTCCTGATCCCCGAATCTTGTCCCTTTACCTCCCGCCATTAAGAGAAACGGTATACCAGAATCAGAATATTTCATCCTGCCAACTCTTACAGT
>JAJYYD010000104.1 GCA_021801305.1 Thermoplasmata archaeon | reverse complement strand
GTTTCTGCACGGATTGAAACATCCCAGTGTTGCAGAGAAGATCAGGATTGAGAAAGAACTGGGCCTGTATGGAGGGAAGTTCAATTTTGCAGGATTTGTAACCTATCTAAAAGACATGTTCACATTCAGGTTTGGAAACGATTATGAAAATGGAGAATCTGTCCTGTTTATCATTAGCCAGGCACTTCCTTATACACTGATTTTATTCGGAACTGCTGCAGTATTGTCCTTTATAATAGGCATACCTCTTGGAATATACGTATCATTTCTGAGAGGCAGAAAATCAGAGGGAGCAATAATCACCGGAGCTACACTTCTAAATTCGATACCGTTTTTTGTTATAGCCATAATAATCTTTGTTTACCTTGCGGGTTATTATCATATATTTCCTTTGAGAGCAGTTTTTCCCCTTAGTTATCTTTCACATCCGACCCTAAGCAGTCTGGAGGCTGTTGCATACGATATGGCAATGCCGGTAGTAACTCTCCTTGCAATAGAAGCTATGGGGCATCTTCTGACAATGAGGGCTGCAATGGTTTCTGTTCTCGGTGAAGATTTTATAACCACAGCGAAGGCTAAAGGCGTAAGCGAAAAGAACATAATGCTTCATCACGCAGCCAGAAATGCAATGGTACCCGTTTCCACAAGAATGGCCCTAGAATTCGCTTTTCTTATGAGCGGGGCCGTTATAGTTGAAGTTATTTTTTCTGTTCCGGGAATGGGTAGTACGCTCTATGCAGCTACATTATCCCAGGATTACCCCCTAACAGAAGGGGCACTTTTTGTCATTTCTCTTGTAGTGATTCTTACATATTCCATAATAGATTTCATTCATTCATGGATTGATCCCAGGATAAAGGTGTAAAAATGGATACACGTAACAATTTAGATGTAAAAGACGAGAACAAAAACTTCAGGAAGGAGAGAATTAAATTTACAATTCATAATGCGAGAAAAAGCTGGAAAATTTTCTATCGATCCAAATATGGTAAAGCTGGCTTTTATCTGGTCTTGTTCTTCGTTGTTGTCACGCTCATCTCGCCCCTCATAATAATGCACAATGATCCGACAACTTACATTGTTCCTGAAGAGGATTTTTCGGCGGCTGGACCTCTTGTTACGGCTCATATCCCAGTTACGATCAATGCATCTGAGTCCCCAACGGCAACAGCTTCGTCAACAACCGGTTCGAACCTCATATATGAATCCACTCCATCCCATATATATGGAATCTCTCTTACTGGCTCTTTACACAATTTCTTAAATTCCTCGGGGCTTATGGGCGTCAATAGTTTTACAGTTGGAAGGTATAGTTCATTTCAGACGGGCATATTATCTTTGAATACATATTTGCTCTCTGCAAATAACACAGACATAATTCTTGGTAAGGTCAGTTGGTCCGGAACAACTTATGGAACCGGCAATCCAAGTGTAAGTTTTACCAAGGTAAGTGTTAACAACACTGTTCTCTCCCCAATATCCAGTGCATACACATATCATACGGGTGAGTCTGGAATACCGGAGTTCAATGACATTACATATAAACCCGCTTATATATTCGACATTAATGGAACGTCTTCCCGGGGTTACTACCTGAATTCGTATTATCTTAGTGGATTTTCAGCTGGTTCCCATATTTTTACAACTAAATTGCCCTACGATATTGCCCCAACAAATTATACATTTTATGGGTCTCTTTTTTCGACTTCGTCTTCTCAGCAGGTATTGGTTACACAGGGAACTCATTTACTTGGCTACAGCGTAAGTGGTAAACTGGTAACCAATGATTCAATGCCTGATCCTATTTCTCAGTTATACATACCCAGTGCTTACCAGTCTTCTTCCAACAGCTATAATTCAATTTTTTCCATATCAGGAAAGTTCGTTTATGGCACTTTCATAAGTAACAATACTAATTATATTGTTTTTCAATCTAAATTTCCAATAGTTGCAATTTCAAGTTCCCCTGGAGGAAGTGGATTCCCAGGGTTGTTCACTGTTGTCAGTTCTAATAACAATATAACGATACTCGATGGGCCAAACTCAGTTGAATTCAGTTTAAGTACACCAGTAGCGATCACTGGAATTACGCAATACAGTTCTAATTTCCTTTTCTACAACCTCAAGGGAGAGTACTTATATCTTGAACCCGGTACTTCGCATGACATACTCTGGACTTTGGATCTAAATGCTGCTTCAACTAGGCCAATTATTTTCCTTGACCCAAATACAGCAAGGGAGGCTATAGCGTTAGTGTCCGGGGATGTTTTCCACGTTTATTCTACCTCCCCAAAAGACCTTAACCCTATTCCTCCAACGTTCCATACAATTTCGGGTCAGATTTTGCCACTTGGTACCACTATACACGGAGAAGATGTATGGTCCCAGTTTATAGGAAGTTTCAGCACTGATCTGTTCATAGGAATAGTGGTAGGGTTAGGAATACTGTTGATTTCACTTCTCGTAGGTATGGTTATAGGTTACTATTCAGGGCTTATAAGTTCAGGATTTGAAACTTTTGCTCTTGCCATATTCCTGATACCGGGTCTGCCATTACTCATAGTTGTAGCCTCCATAGTTGGTCCTTCACTCTATGGCCTTATTGCGGTCCTTGTTGCGTTGAGTTGGCCTTTCGCCTCCTTTACTCTCATAGGTATGGTCAGAAGCTTGAAAACTAGAACTTTTGTGGATGCAGCAAAGGTTTCTGGTGCAAGTACATTCCAGATTCTGAGAAAGCATATGGTTCCGAATGTCACACCAATATTGATCTATCTGACTGCAATTAATATAGGTGGGGCAGTTGCTGCTGTTTCTACACTTCAGATTCTTGGAATTGCACCCCTGACAGTCCCCACATGGGGTGGTATGCTTTCTGGTTATTACAGTGATTTCTTCGCGCTGGCACTCGCCCCATGGTGGTTTGTTCCGCCCATAGTCGCTCTTACCCTCTTCATATTTGCGTTCATATTCATAGCAAGAGGGATGGATGAAGTTGTCAATCCAAGGCTTGGAGGCAGAAGATGAAAAAAATTTATAATATTAATTTTGAAAATAAAATAAGAGGTGAAATTTAGCTTGATGGCGGATGCTTACAGTAATAAGGTACTCAGCATAGAGAATCTAACGGTATCATTTGATACCTACAAAGGAACAGTGCATGCACTTCGGAATGTTAATCTCGAATTATACCAGGGGGAAATACTTGGTATACTTGGTGAATCCGGGTCAGGGAAGAGCACCATAGCAATGTCCATTATGTCATTGCTCGCTGAAAATGCCAGAATAGAAGGCAATATTTCGTATATGGGGGAAGATTACATAACAGCTGAGACCATCAATAAATCAAGATCTAAAAGAGGAAAAAAGATCCTGGATGAAAGATTGAGGAATATAAGATGGAAAGGTATTTCTATGGTTTTTCAGGGTGCCATGAATTCTTTCAATCCTGTATACACCATAGGAAAACAAATTAAGGAAGTTTACAAAATTCACACAACTCTTTCAGATGAAGAGATACACGGCAAGATGCTTGAAACGTTGAAGTATGCCGGACTGAATCCAACTGTCCTGGAACGTTACCCGCATGAATTGTCTGGAGGCATGAAACAGAGAGCTGTTATTGCTATGGCACTTGCCCTTGAGCCAAGCGTCGTTATTGCTGATGAACCCACTACTGGGCTTGATGTTATCACTCAAGCTGAAATCATAAGCCAGTTGAAAGAGCTAAAAAGACAGAATATTATAAAAACCATGATCATAATTTCCCATGATATAGGAGTCATATCGCAGCTTGCCGATAATATGGCAATACTATACGCAGGAACAATCATGGAATATGGTAATTCCAGAGACATCTATACAAACTCCAAAAATCCATATACAGTTAAGCTTCTCAGCAGTTATCCAAGCATCAGAAATGCAAAAAAATATGTGGAAGGAATTCCAGGATCTCTACCTGATCCCATAGATCCTCCAAAAGGATGCAGATTTGCACCAAGATGTTATCTGGCAAAGGGAAGATGTACTGAAAGTGAGCCGGAGCTTATACCCTTGGGAAATGGACATTTTTCGGCCTGTTTCTTTACAGATGAGATAGTAAGTGATAAGGAAGCCCAGAATAAAGACATTAGAAAAGCCGAAATACACGACGAGAATATAATAGAAACAAAGGAATTGACGAAGTATTTTGACCTTAAATCATCAATTGCTGGATCTCTTTTCTCCCGGGATACTAAATTCGTTAGAGCGGTTGATCATATAAATATGGAGATAAAAAGAGGGGAAATTCTTGGTGTCGTGGGAGAATCGGGTTCCGGAAAAACAACTTTTGGAAGGACATTACTGAAATTATATGAACCAACGTCAGGAAGTATAATCTACAAATTGGAAGGAAAGGAGATAGACGTTGCCAAGATAGGTGAGAACAAAAAAGAGTCAAAAGAAACTTATATGGAGTTCAGGAAAAATATACAGATGATATTCCAGGACCCATATGATTCTCTTAACCCAAAAATGACAATATTTGATATAGTTTCTGAACCCATCTTAGCCCATAAACTTACTAAGCCAATAGATGAAAACGTTTCTCTAATGCAAAGTGACGATGGCAATGAGAAAACTAAGGAAAGAAGACTCAGCCCTTCTGAAATAACGGATATGGTTAGGGAAGCAATGATAAAGGCTAATATCAAGCCTCCTGAGAATTATTTCTACAGATACCCCCATGAACTTTCTGGAGGAGAAAGGCAGAGAGTCGCAACAGCAAGGGCACTGGTTTTAAAGACAAAATTCATAGTTGCAGATGAACCAACATCCATGCTGGATGTCTCCTCCAGAGCGGGATTTATGAATATGCTGAAAAGCATAAGGATGGACGACAAGCTCTCAGTCCTGTATATTTCTCATGATATAGCCTCTACATACTATCTCTCGGACAGGATAATGGTCATGTATCTTGGTATAGCAGTGGAACTTGGTAAGGCTGAAGACGTTATCAACAGACCCTTGCATCCTTATACAAAAGCTCTAATTAAGGCAGTTCCAACACCTTCTGTGGATTGGAACCCAGGAGAAATAGGAATAATAGGGGAGATTGGAAATGCTATCGATGTCCCCAAGGGATGCAGATTCACAAAGAGATGCCCTTATGCAGTTGAAGAATGTGGAGTTAACCCCCCGCCCTTGAGAGACGATGGCTACGGCCACTGGTATCTTTGTCATTTTACCCAGGATCAACTGAACCAGTTCAAGGACAGCCATAGAGAGAGATTTAAAACTACAGATGAACAGCTTCAATAAAAAGGCAATCTTCAAACTTTCATTATTTCCATTAATAGCCTTGGCTGTAATTCTCGTGACACCCCTCCCACTGTATTTTTTCCTTAAGTTTGCTTATTTTTATTATATGCCCCTCATTGTTTTCCTTGCCGGGTTTGCTGTGATTTTTATAGGCGCTTGGTCTGGTTTTGGGGCAAAAGGATACGTTTCAAATGTGATCAAGGCTGGCATGAATTTTGACGCAGACGACCTTAATTATATTTACAAACAACAACTGATCCTGACGCTTATATATGCCGGGATAGGCATACTTTACATGTTCATAGGTTATTTACTGTTCCTTGTTTGAGTTTCAATTTAAGTCAAATAAAGTCAGTGGTTACGGTCTAATCATATTACAATTTATTCTGCAACAGATTCAATTTACTATTGTAGGCCTTGTATGAAATTCAGGTCTATGGCCAAATAATCCCAGTTGATCTGTTGAAGACGAGGGAGAATGGTGGAAAGGGTTTCTGGATATTTTATGGAATAGATTATGAAATCATACCATACAAACCCGAGAACGTTGGAAAACCAATCGCAAAAATTTTAACTTAGTAAGAACCTGATTATTGAAATTGAAATAAAAAGAGCTAAAAAAAAATAAGATTAGTTTTAAAATAAAATTATTGTGGTGGTGGGGTAGATGGAGGTGGTGTTTTTGGACTCATCTTTCTCACTTTTCCCGCTTCCATTGCGTATAGACCTATGAAAATCACTGCTAAAGCACCCAAAACACCCATAATCACATAGTCCAACACTGGAGAGGGTGGAGCTACAACATGTGAAGGAGCCACGTAGAATGAATACGTGAAATTCTGGGAAGAACTTCCATTCGTTGTAACTGTTATTGTCACCAGAGTAAGGTTGGAGACCGTGGGTGCTGTGTATGTCAGCATGAATGATCCGTTAGCATCTGTTGTTCCCTTGGTAGCTGAGAGTGTTCCATAGTTTACTGTTGCTGTGAATGAAACATTGGGATCAGAAGGTCCTGCTGCCAGATCGTATGTTGAGTTTACATACATAGAGAAAGACTTCCCACTTCCAACTGCTGTTAACCCGTTTATTTGAACATTCTGTGATGGTGGAACTACAAAGTTAACCATTGTGCTTGGAGGCACATTGTTAACCATGGATGCAGATGTTATTGTCGATACATTGGATGCAGTGCTGTTAACTCCAAGGGCACTTATCTGGAATACGTCAGCTGGGACGTAGTATGGGTCCGAGAATGGAACAGCCACATACTTATCCAGGGATCCATCTGATTTGTCTATAACCGAATACATTCCTGCGTTGAATGTTGCACTTGCAACACCAGAGCTATCTGTAAGCAGTTGTATTCCAGTAAGATTTACACTCCCGAACAGACTGTTAAGGTCAGGTACCGCTATCTGCCCAGTGACTGCACCAGAGGTGGTGGTAAAGTATCCACGGTTGGCACCTAGTGCATTCTGGCTCACCAGACTAACAGTGTAATTCGCCACACCATTACCAGTTGAGTTTGTAACTGTTACTGTTACTGTGGTACTTCCGGTTGGAGAGCTGATGCTGCTTGATGAAACACTCAGCGCAATATTATACGCTGGGGCATCGACAGTTGTCTGTAACGGTATTTCAACTGGCTGAGCTACACCAAAGCCATTTGCATTCGTTGCCGAAGTTAACTGTGCTATATCCATATATGGACTTTCGCCGAACAACGGAGCTCCTGCCTGATAGTTACCCAGGAATACGTAACTTGTGAGGTTCACTCCCATAAGCCCGTAATCTGCTGTACTGTTTCCAACCATCTGCAGGCCTACAGTAAATTCACCGTTGGAACCTGTTGTTCCCTGAACCTGTTCCATTGCGAGATTCGGGAAGATGACACTATTTGATCCCCCTATAAGAACAAGTTCAGTTCCATTCAGAGTTATCGCCTGGCCATCCATTGATGTTATTGCTGTACCGGTCCCCATTGTTGTAAGGTTATCAACTATCATGTTTGCTGTCGAATACCCTGCAACGTCTGAAGTCGATATTGCAGTTACATTGTTATTGGCAGTGTTGGTTACAAGTATGAAGGAGCCTGACATTGTCATGGATTTCAGGGGCTCGCCTACGCTTATGTTTGTAACGAGCATATGGCTGTAGTGATTGTACCCGGCCGTGTTCAGATATGGGTTGGAACCAAGTGCTTCAAGACTTATTGCAGAAATATTCATTGTTCCGTCTTCCTGAACGTACAGCATACTGCCAGAAACTGACATGCTTGTGGGCATTGTACCAGTTCCGAGCGACATATTACCAACAACATACCAGACCTTTCCGGTTACATTAGTAAGATTCAATACCTCAATGTTTCCAGTGTTGGAATCTGAAACGAGAGCATAATTGCCACTGTCAGCAAACTGGAGATCAGATGCACCTACGCTTGTTGACCCCAGTGTGATATTTGCCTGTGAGAAGACGTGTGACAGGTTTGTCATGTTCAGTACTGTTACATTATTGGAACCGCGGTTAAGGACATAAGCAAAGCTGTTATTTGCGCCGTCAAGCGCAAGTTGTATGCTCACAGGATTTGTTCCAACTTCATAATTCATTGTCTTACCGTTTGTGAGGTTAACTACAGTTATATTATGAGAACCGTAGTTCGCGACAAATGCCCATACAGAAGTGACATTCTTTGGATTAACCTGTACAACCTGAACAGCATCCGGATTTGTTCCAACTTTGAATTTCTTCCCCACATGTACGTCAGATGGCAACAACCCAGTGGTTGCATTGGTTGTGAGATTAACCAGTGCTATCATTCCGGTACTGTTATCAAGTGCAACTGCAAATGTTCCATTTGGCGTAAAAGATGCCAGGCTGTAACCTTTCATGCTTACGTTCCCAAGTGTCTGATTACCAAAGTCAACAGGACAGTATAATTCTGCTGATGGATTACCTGCTAATGGTGAGAGAACACCATTGTTATCGTTGGTGGTGTAGTTTGTCATATTGATAGCTCCGCTATTTACCTGCAAGGTGTAAGAGTATCCTGATATTGGATTCCCGGTTAGCGGATTGTACACTTCGATTGTCAGATTCTGGAATTTATTGCTATCTTTCATGTCCAGTGTTGGCATATTTATTATCTTGTATGCAACTGGCTGTGGTGATACATCAAATTGTGTTGATCCTATTCCGCCAACGGCATTTATTGAGGTGTCTGTTGCGGAAGCTGTGAGATTAATTTCTCCGGTGTAGTCGCTGGTATAGATCAGGGTGTTCAAAGAAGAAACCTGGAACTCAAACCTGTAGGTACCATTTCCTGAAGTTTTTCCGGTATATGATGTTACATTGAGAAGTGCTCCAGTTGGAGAGTATCCGATTGTTACAGTTGCATTGTTGATTGGCGTTCCGTACTGGTTCCTGACCTGTATTGTGACATTTCCGTATTGCCCATCGTAGTATATCTGCGAATTGGAAACAACCCCCACTTCAAGATTCTGTGGTACTACTGGAACAGCTGTCACTAATGGCTTAGACCTGAGATGAAGTGAGAGGAAATTCCAGTACCAGAAGTCGTCTATTGGAAGTCCGTTTTTCTGAATACCTGTAAATGTCGCATTGGTTATTGGAACTATATCTATGGTGTATCCGAGGTTTTCGAAGGTAGCCTGCTCACCCTGAATCATTTGGATCATGTCTGATGCATTCTGATCGGCTGTGAATGAACTGTTTGTGAGGAGGAAATCTGTGAGATTGTCCATCATATTTATAGTCTGAGTGCCTGTATAAGTATCCCCATGTATCAAGGACATATCTCCTGCACTGGAGTTCACGTAAAGTGATGACCCTTCGTATGTGAAACTAGTGTATGGACCCAGATAGAATCCTGTTCCAACACCTGACACATTGTTGTTGAACGTTATGTAATCGTCTGATGGATTTCCAACTATTCCTGAAATACCAAGAGATATTGTACTGTATGTGTCAGGACTGCTTGGTGTCAAGTCGCAAAGATTCGCCACTAGTGTTGAGAAAGATTCTTCCTTGACAGAGGTGTGTATACCCAACGTATCCCAGTCTGAAGCTATTATGTTTGCCCCTTCTACTCCAAGTGGATCTTCAGAAGCAACCGTTATCTGGATTGACTGAGTTACTGCATGGCCCATGTAATAAAGTGTCGCTCCTGGGCTAAAGTACACTTTTCCACCAGATGAGGAGTAACTCAGTTGCCCATTAGTTGCATTTATGGTTGCGTTTATAGTCTGCTCAGCTTTTGCCAAGCTGAAGTGATAGTAAGGAACTGAGCTATCGTGCCATAATGCATCGGAAGTTGGCACTATAGTTGATGGCCCAGGTATGGAAAATCCTTCTGCAACAACCGTAGCAAGATATGTCTTGGGTATTGCATATTCAAGAGCCTGCCTTAAACCGGTTATATTGAACGGTGCATTCGCAGAGTATGAGTTTACCTGTTGATAACCGTAACCGGTACCCGGCTTGTCGTAGGTATAGGTATGCGGAATAGTTTGTACCGTAGGTAAGAATGTGGAAGGTATATCCAGAATGGATTGCACCTGTCCGCTAGCTTCTGCCGCAACTGCTGCAGAATACGTCGAGTAGATGATAGTCTTTATTGAGTAAAGTTTAGGCATATACTGGGCAAGACTTGGTACATTTTTCACAAAATAATTGGGATTTGCATAAAGTTGCCAGTAATCAGATGATATCCAGGCACCCTTGGGCATTCCGTATCCGTCATACATCATGTATGGTCCAGTACCGACAAGGCCTGGTGCATATCCAGTTGTTGGATTGTAGCCCAGCGTCCATGCGTTATAGGAATCTGATGCTGACAGTGAAGCTGAATAGTTCCAGAGACCTGGTGTTGATGCATAATCGTGCGAATCCCATACATGATATGGAAGTATTGGAGTATCAAGCATTGTGGATTCAAACAGAGCATTTGGCTGCGTCAGGTAATAAACTACTGTCAAATTATTAACAGGAAGCATATTCACCAGGTATTGATATTCTCCTGACAGGTCAGCTGATGCATACAGAAGTTTCCATGAAAGAATGAAGTCTGAAGCCTGTACATAGTAGGTATCCATTTTCATTGTAGTTATGTTTTTGACAGAAAGAGTCCCCTTGTCATTTATGTAACTTACGTTAGTGTAGTTAACTGAGTAAGAAACACCTTTTGGGGACACAAATGTTGTGTTTGGGCTGTACATATATGTAGAAGAAGCACCTGCTGAAGTCCAATCATCCCACTGAACTCCAGGCCTTATATGAACGGTTGCTATTTCCCTTACGGGCATCACGGTACCGTTTATTGGGTCCCTAGTTGTGAGATTTCCCGGTGCTGAATGCAATGAAAAACCTGTTGCAAGCCATGGGCCATACGATTCATTTATCATGAAATTATATGGAGAATCGTATATTGAATCCAGAAGCATGAAATCACAAACCGTAGATGCACTGTAATAATTAAGGTGGTTTATGTTCCCTACCTCTGCCTGTGTATAGGTTCCACTGGCGCTGGTTATTGTTGAAGTAGCCGCGGAAGGGGTTACTGCTTGGCTTATTGTTGTGGCCTGCGTTGGAGTTGCAGCACCTATGTCATTAAAAGAACCGGAGAATGATTCCATTATAAACATGGCCGCTACGACCAAAACAGCAAAAACCACAATAGTCTTCATAATCTTATGACTTTTAGAAGTTGCTTTCATTATTGACGGATTAAAAAAATCGTATATAAATGTTTCTTAGTTTTTTGAACAGCATCAGATATAATACTTTTTGTGTCTATTTTAGCTAAGCATTATTTAAATATGTCTTTTTAAAAAATTATGTAATAGATTTGCAGCTAATGCATTTATTTTCAAGTTTTCAGGAAGCATTAGCAGCCATAAATATTCAAATTTTTCCTTGAGATATTCCGCATTTTCATTCTTTGGGATCTTTACCTCTCCTTTTTCTGGTCATTGAAACGCCCAGCGATCCTGCAAGTACCAGTGTAATTACTCCAAGTCCGGCAATTATATAGTAATATGACGTGTCACTGGCCTTTTTTACCGGTAAGTCGTAGAAATAGTATGTGAAGTTACTGTCCCCGTGTGGTCCTACTACTGTTATGGTTATTGTCACAAGGGTTGTGTACTGTACTGCAGAAGACGAATATGTCAGAAACACCGAACCATTTGATCCTGTAGTTGCATTGTATGCCGACAGTTCTCCATAATTGGTTTTTACCAGAACAGGCAAATTGCCATAATTCGGTCCTGCTATTGTATTGTATGTGGTATTTACGTATAACTGGTATTGCTGGCCGGAATTCAAAGTCACTACACCGTTGACATAGTTTTCCCCTGCCATTACTGCATTGGCAACAGGATAGAGATATGGATTCGTTGAATTATTAAAAACAAACTGACTGGAAACCAGGTAAGTCTGATTAGATGCGTTGAATCCTGAAACCCCGATTTCAAACTCGTCATATGGAATCAGATGAGATGATGCATATGGAATCCCAGAATAGGTTATAACGTCTCCTGAAACCGGGTTCATCACTGGAGAGTAAAGACCTGCACTGAAAATAACACTGGCTATTCCACTTGCGTTTGTTGTAACGTTTATCATGGGCTGGTTAACTGAACCAAAGAATGAGTTTGGATTGAAAGCCGATCCCAGACCTCCCGGGAAAAATCCTCTATTTGCCCCAAGAGCATTTTGAACGGTCAGTGTGAGGTTATAATCCGGAACTGGAATACCATTATCTGTAACATTTAACGTAACAACAGCCTGGCCATCATATGAAATGTTGTTGCTTGTCTGGATATTTATGTTTACCATATTGGAAGAACTGTTTGTGATCATTACAGGTATCTCAAATGGCTGTGCAACCCCAAAACCATTTGAGTTTGAAGCAGACGTCAACTCTCCCAGAACATCATATGACTCTTTCCCGATTAAAGGCGCACCTGCCACGTAGTTGCCCATGAAAAGGTATGTTTTATAGAACTCCCCGTTTAAAGTGAAATTGAAAGCGCTGTTTGCTTCAAGCATTACGGATATGACACCATCAGAACCTGTTGACCCGGTTATGGTTGTGGTACAGAAATCTTCACAAGTGCTGTTCACAGGTATCCCAATATGGCAACAGTCATCTTCTTTGCTGACTGACTGGTTTGATGAGGTATTTGTCATGATTACTGCGCCGCACAAAGCCTGAAGAGTATAGCCGTACCCGGATATTGGATCACCGTTTTCCGGGTTGTATACTGTAATATTGAAATAGGTGGAGTTTTCAGTGCCCAATACAGGAAGGTCAGTTGTTCTATAAGCTACAGGTTCAGGCTCCACATCAATATGCGTATAACCAACGCCCCCGGTTACTGATGTAGAGTTCATAGTTGCAGAGGCCGTTATATTCAGGCTACCCATATAATCTGAAGTATAGATCAGCGTATTCTTGGGAGAAACCCTGAAAGTGAAAATGTATTCACCCATGGAGTTAGTTTTGCCGGTATATGAAGAGACATTAAGCAATGATCCTGCAGGACTATAACCAACGGTTACACTGGCATTGGTTATGGGAGATCCATACTGATTACGCACCTCAACTGTTATATTTCCATACTGTCCGTCAGTGTAGATCCTGGAATTGGAAACAACACCGACTAAAAGCTTCTGTTCACTGGAGTTTACGACCTTTGTGACGGCAACCCTTCTCTCATGCAGGGAGAGGAAATTCCAGTACCAGAAAGCATCGATGCCCAGATTGTCTTTTACTATGCCTGTGAATGTTGAATTGGTGATTGGAATTGTCTTGATTGGATAACCCAGGTTAATCATTGTTGATTCTTGGGCAGCAATATACTGAATTTCGTCAGATAATGCAAGCCTTTCGGTGAAGTTTGTGACAATATCTATCTCATTGGTAAGATTGTTCAACAGATCAGTTATCTGAGACCCGGTATATGATATTCCGTGGTATACAATAGGAGTAAAAGGACCCAGGTAAAGACCTGTGCCATTTCCCAGTGTATTGTATAGTTCAAGGTAAAATCCAGTGGGATCGCCCACTACTCCGGTTATAGGACATGTTATGGCATTGTAGGCATAGTCTTCTGTGTTTGCACAGGCGGTACTTGAGGCTTCCTCTTGAACAGTAGTTGCGATGCCTATGGCACTCCATTCGGTGGAAATAGTATCCATTGCCTCTACTATGGAAGGATCTTCAGCTGCAGAGGCAACCTGTATGTCGGCCTTGACCTGCCTGCCATAGTAATACCATTCCCCGCTTTTGTTTGTCATGCCCGGTATTCCCGAAATCAATTTTTCAGCTGTTCCTGGATTATAATTATACTGTGATACATTAGAATCATGCCATATTGAATCAGAAACAGGAACTATTGACTGCCCTGGAATATCATACCCCTCAAATATAACATCAGCGATATATGTCTTATCTGTAGCATAATTTAGTGCCTGTCTTAGAGCAGTGATGTTGAAAGGGCTGTTGCTAGGAAGTGAGTTTAACTGGATATAATTGTATCCGGTAGACTGCTTGTCATATATGTATGTATCTGGAATTCCTGACAGGGTCGGTATGAATGAGGGAGGTGGCGGAAGAACTATCGAATATATTTTGCCTTCCTGTTCTGCCGCTACCGCAGAAGAATACTGTGCGTAAAATATGTCCTTGATTGATGATATCTTGGGCATGTACTGGGAGATATTTGGATAATAGGAAGCAAAGAAATCCGGGTTTGCGTAAATCTGCCAGTAATCACCTGAAATCCATTTTCCAGCAGGCTGTCCAAAACCACCTGTGATCATGAAAGGCCCATTTCCAACAAGTCCCGGTATTGATCCGGTAGCAGGATTGTAACCAAGCTCCCAGTTGTTATAGGATTCAGAAGCAGAAAGTCCTGGGGTATAGTTCCAGAGACCCGAAGTGGAAGCATAATCATGTGAAGACCATACATTATATGGTATGACAGGAGGAGTGTCCATAGTGCAATCCACAAATGTTGCGGAGTTGTTGCTCAGGTAGTACTCAACAGTCAGGTTGTTTACTGGAACAACGTTTACAATATTCTGGAACTCTCCACTGTAGTCGTATGAATCAAACAATATTTTCCATGAAAGTATGAAATCAGCGGCTTGAAGATAATATGTCTTCATTGTCACCGGAGACCAGGTCTGGTTAGTGCCTGTTGTTGTGTCATAATACTTTTGGTATGTATGGT
Organism: Thermoplasmata archaeon; assembly: GCA_021801305.1. Taxonomy (GTDB): domain Archaea; phylum Thermoplasmatota; class Thermoplasmata; order Thermoplasmatales; family Thermoplasmataceae; genus Oxyplasma. The sequence continues at coordinate 10,079 of JAJYYD010000104.1, read as the reverse complement.
TATAAGACACTCCGCAGGTGCTTACAAACTGAGTATAGTTTGAAAATATATATGTATCATTGGAATTTTCCTGGGTCCAGTCCGACCATTTGACATCTGGCCTTATATTTACCGTCCAGATGTAATTTACAGGCTCTTCACAACCCGTAACAGGATCAAAAGTCTGTATCCCCTTTGACGAGACATTAGTTTCAGCATATGAACTGGCAAGCCAAGGGATAATGGTAAGATTTGGAAGCTGAATGGCTGGTGTCTGGTATATCTCATTAAGAAGGAAGAAATCACAGAAACCTTCTGCTGTGAAGATATTCAGATCATGCAGATTACCAACCTCTCCAATGTCATATGTTCCATTTGCGGTTGAAGATAAAGCAGTGTCTGGAGTGCTGATCGCGGAATCAGCAGTAGTAAGATTCAAGGCTTTCCCGAGATCAGTTGCTGTTGTCTGCGAAACTGGTTGTGATCCTGAAGGGTTAATGGCACCCTGAATTGGACTAATAATGAATAGAAGTGCGATAACAAAGGAAGCGGCTATTATTAATCTCTTTGAATATGGTTTTATATTGTCAAAACCTGTCATTGGCTTTTATTCATTTTGATGTACTTAAGTTTTTTTATATTTTCTTCTAAATTAACTATGATTTCAGTTGACTATATCCTCCTTCAATTCTATGTAAGGCGAATCCTCTGATATCTGCATTTTTGCGTTGAGTGGTATGAGCAACTGCTCGTCACCATGGCCGAATGGAGCCCCATAAAGAGACGGTTTGTTTGTTTCATTGATAAATCTCTCAATGACTTCCTCCACTGAGGGAGTGGGCTCATCCTTGTCTACTATTATCTTGAAATCTCCAAAAACATAACCTGAAAACCTGTTGATATCTGCCAGCTTCATGGTGTAGAAATACCTGTCTACATCTCCAGACGTAATATTTGTGTCCTCCATGAAGAATATCTTGTTATCTGTCTCGGGCATGTAATTTGTACCGAACAGGGAAGCTGCGACTGATAGATTTGTGCCAATGGAAAGACCTTCACATTTTCCAGGGAGTATATATTTTATAATCCTGTCCTTGTAAGCAGAGTTTATCTCTGTGGTTTTTCCACCCAGAATGTCCAGGAAAAGCCTGTATGATGGCTTATTCATTTCCTGAAGGTCCGAAGCAACCATGGGACCATGGAAAGTAACTAAATTTGAATATCTTGCCATGGCCATATGCAGCGCAGTTATGTCACTGTAACCAACAAATATTTTTGGCTTATCCCTGATTGTGTCATAATCTATAAGATTCAAAATATGAATGCTCCCATATCCGCCACGGGCATTGAAGATTGCTTTGACGTTGTCGTCCCTGAAGGCTGCCATAAGCTCTTCAGCCCTGTCTTTGGCTGGTGCGGCGAGGTCATTCCTCTGCACCAGTTTTTTTATGTTCCTTCCAACTGAGACTTTGAATCCCATTTTGCGTAGCCTTGAAATACCCTCAGAGAGGGACTTTATGTCAGGTGCACTTGCGGGAGAAATTACCCTTATTTCATCTCCAGGGTTGAGTTTAGGTGGTTTTATTCTTTCCATTCAATCACTAGCTCCTTTTTTGACTTTTCTGCCCTTGCATTATTTTGCTTATCGATTCCACTTTTACTAATAGTCCATACTCTGTTTCTAAAGCCTGAAATTCGTCGGTAAATCATGTATTTTTGCTTCTGATTTCAAATGAATCAATGGAATCTCTTGGCATATTTTCGGCATTTCGTTTCTGAAATAGCCTGCAATAGCTTATTACAGGGATTATATTTATTTTTCTCTTAAAACCCGGGTGAACTCGAAGTCAAGATCTAGAAAGTTAAAAATGATCTGTTTTACTTGGTTAAAGCATCTTCATAGCAATTCATTGTGGCAGAAATATGCAATATATATGCCTGAAAAATAATATCTGGCAGCTTTTCATCTGAATGGATTTTCTGCGTATATTGAAAGAACCTTTTCGTTTCTTGAAAGTATATACATGAAACTCTCTTTTGAATACCCACAAATCATGTAACCCTCCTTAAAAAGTTCTGAGAACATTTTAGCAGAGAGATTTCTTATTCTTTGTGCCTCTTCCATGTCTCTTTTTTTTAACTTTGGAAAATCTTCTGGTATTTTTAACCCCAATGTTTCATATTCAGCATCATTTTTGAAGTCCTGCCTGTCTTCGGTAAGATGATATATTCTCTCTGGCCTGATAACATTTTGTTTTGGCTTACGAAGCCACCATTCAGCCACCACCCGGTCAGTGCTGATTCCGTAATTTATTTTATCATCTATTTTTCCATAAAAATTTGAAAGATATGTTCTGGAGATTGATCCGAGTTTCCCTATATTTAATGAGGCATTCATGTTCATAAGGGGATCAAATGTCCAGGCAATGAGATCGTATCCATTTTCCAAGGCCCACTCCTTTTGTGCCATTTTGAGGGAAATTCCTATTCCTCTTCCCTTCGAATCGTGAGATACCCCCGTAAGATGCGAATAAAGATACAGCTTGCCTTTACGGTACCCCGGAAAACAAAAACTGATTCCAACAATTTCCCCATTTTCACGGGCTAAAATAGATATGCCCCCATTGAAATTTGATGCCAGGAATATATCCTTTAGATCCTGGTCTAGTGCTTCAGAACCCCATGCTGATTTCAAAGTTTTACTTATCTCTCTTGCCGAATCAGTATTCTTCAGAAATTCAATTTCCACCTTTGAGAAACTGTGATTTAAAGATAAATTTTTTTTAGATATAACCGTTATGATTTTATTAAGGATTCCATTTTTCCTTTGAAGTTACCTGGAAGCTTTTTTTACAGTTATTTTTGCAGGATTATTTTGAGATTATACTATTGATTTCTGAAGCCGCCGAAGCTATATTGGAATAACCGGAAAACCCATTACTCTGGGCATTTTCAAGTGTCTGGTAGCTTACACCGCTTAACGATGTTGGGGAAAATATTGGACCGTTGAGCATATAAGTTCCGAAATCACCTGTTATCACCAAAACCGTATTCATATGATGTGGTGTGCCGAGGAAAGCGGAAGGTTGGTAAGGAGAAATTGAAACATCAACAAGATTTGTGTATTTGTAAACAAGGGATGATATTCCTGGAGGTACTGAAGAATTGACTACGGAAAGACCTGCGCTGACAAGATTGGAGCTTGGTATTGGGGTATTGTTGTTGGCATAGCCAAAGAGTGTTTCGTTGTACATGTAAACTGGATAGAACGAGATCTTGATTCCGTTCTGGTTATAGGAGAATGAGTCCATGAAAAGAAGTCCGGGCAAGTTTGCGGCACTTCCATTTTCATGTGGATCAGAATAATGCCCTTCTGTCCTGACATTTGTAACACCCTGATAGTGGGAGAAAGTGTAATTGAGGGACCACGATAAGGAAGCGCCTATGGGGCATCCTATCCATGATACAAAATAAATATTTTCTTGCCCGGGTCCTGCAAAATTCTGGTTGCTTATCTCAGTAAAAGAACCCCATGTTATTGTTGTTGGAGCAACGAAGTTTGGTTGATTTGTATTGCCGGAATGGAAGTGTGGTATATAACCGCCGAAATATAATACAGTAACTATCAAAACAACTCCCACAACAATAACTATCACTTTTGGAAGGGTTTTTGTTTGTGGTTTGGGAGGAGGAGTTTTAGCCTTGTTATTTTTTTTTGTTTTACTGTTGCTCATCTTGACTCACGTTGCACTCTTTTGAATGATTCAAAATAATAAACCTGCGTAATAAACTTTTCCCGAAAAAATGATTGGCAGATTGCTTATAATCGTGGAAATTTTATTTAACAATAAAATTTATAGATTCCGGATTTCCTTAATCAAGAGTTGTTTGAAAAAAAATATTTGATTTTGTTCAGAGGAATTCCGCCAGATGTTCTTCTGTTATCTTAACAGGTTCCCTCTCAACAAGAGATGTGTTTGCGATTATTGGATCATAGTCCTCGTAAGTCTTTTCATCTTTCTGGTAAAGAACACCTATTGGTATTTTGTCTCCAAGCTCCTGTGCAAGCTTGTATGCCCCAAGGAGATCGCTCTTGTCGTTGTTCTCGAGCTTGTAAACCCTGCTCCTGAAATAGTCGTATGAGTTATTCTTGTTGTATGTAACGCATGGGCTGAATACATCTATGAACGAAAATCCCTTGTGCTGTATTCCCAGCTTAATCATTTCCTGAAGGTGTTTTGCATCCCCTGAAAAGGCCCTGGCAACAAATGTGGCTCCAGCTGCAAGTGCAAAATCAAGCGGGTTAAGCGGCTTCTCTATATTTCCATTTGGTGTACTTTTTGTCTTCATTCCCATTGCTGCAGTTGGAGAAGCCTGCCCCGTGGTAAGCCCGAACACCTGGTTATCTGACACAATGTATGTTATATCTATGTTTCTCTTTGCAGCATGGTAAAAGTGCTGTGTTCCCTCGAAGAAACCATCCCCGTCTCCGCCATACCCTATCACGGTCAGCTTGGGGTTTGCCCACTTTATTGCAGAGGCAACCGGTATGAGTCTTCCATGCAGTCCGTGGAACCCGTATGTATTGATGAATTCAGGCATGTTGCTTGAACATCCTATACCTGACGCTATTACAGCATCCTTTGGCTCTATCCCCATATTTGCCAGAACCATTGAAATTGCCGAAAGCTGTGCAAAATTCCCACAGCCGGGGCACCAGTCTGGTTTTACCTTTCCTTTATAATCAGCTATTGTAACCATTTTAATTTCCCCCTATCTTCTTTTCTATCTCTTTTGACAGTGCTTCCGGGTAAAAACTCTCCCCGTCGTATTTGGTAATTAATTCAGTTTTTATTGAAAATTCAGACTTTAACAACCTGTTCAGCTGCCCTGAAAAGTTGTTTTCCACCACGATTATCTTCTTTCTCCCGCTGAGCTTCTTTTCAATATCCCTGTTGAGAGGATGTATGTGGAATATCTCGAGTCCTCCGACCTTAAGACCTTTCTCCCTGAGTATGTCTATGGCCTCCTCTACTGCGCCCTGTGTAGATCCCCACTGTACAACCATGTACTCAGCATCATCTGCTCTGTATGTCGGTGTTGGAGGTATCTCCTTTGCGTATGTCTCCATCTTCTTCATCCTCTTCTCCATGGATAGTGTCCTGAGCGTTGGGTCAGTTTCGGCGTCACTCACAACATCACCGAATTCATTGTGCTCATCAGAATCCTCGTTATGCATGAGTCCAGGCTGGCCCGGAATTGCTCTTGCGGATATGCCATCCTCGCTGTAGGCATATCTCCTGTAATCCTTCTGGTTATCCTGGGCTCTTTTGCCATGGTCAATCTTGAATTCAAGGTCCGGTTTCGAGATTGTTTCGTAATGCTCGGCCAGATACAGATCAACCATCAGTATGACAGGCATCTGGTATCTCTCGGCTATGTTGAGAGCCTCTCTTGTAAGATGGAATAGTTCCTCAATGTTTCTTGGGGCCAGTATTACCTTGGGATAGTCCCCCTGTGATGCACCTATGACCTGCATAAGATCCCCCTGTTCTGTCTTGGTAGGCAGACCTGTTGAAGGACCAGCCCTCTGTGCCTCATAAACCACCAGAGGAACTTCGACCATGCCAGCCATTCCCAGTGCCTCGGTCATCAGGGAAAATCCTCCGCCAGAAGATCCTGTCATAGCCCTTACACCTGCATAGTTTGCTCCTATGGCCATGTTGATTGCTGAAATCTCATCTTCAGTTATCTTGACAAATACACCGTATTGTGTTGAGTGTTCAGCCAGAAAGTGAAGAATTGATGATGCAGGAGTCATTGGATAGCCGAAGTACATTTTCAGGCCCCCTGTTGCTGCACCAAGTCCAGCAGCTTCTCCTCCTGCTATAAGGTATCTCTTCTCGTTGCTTACCTTGAGATCCTTCTTTATCTTCTTGTATTTCTGTGAATAATAATCGTAGCCTTCCTTTGCAGCCTTAACGTTCTGCTCAGCGATATCCCCCTTCTTCCCGAACTGGTCACGGATAACGTCAGCCAGTATATCGAAATTCATTTGCAGGCTGCCCATTGCTGCACCGATGGCCACTGTATTCTTCAGGAGAGTGTTCTTGCTGTATTTCAAGGCTATTTCACCAAGTGGAACAGGAGTATAGTCAACATCAAACTCCTTGTAGCCTGTCATGGAACTGTCCATTATTGCCACTCCCTCCTTGGGAAGAGGTGATGCTCCACCCTCGTTAATTTTTGGATTGGTATGCCTCTCAAGGGCGTCCTTGTTAAGTGCAATCAGGACATCCAGCCCGTCTCCCTGGGATCTTACTTCCCTGTGGGAAGCCCTTATCTGGTACCAGCTCTGTCCTCCCCTGATAATACTCTGATAATAATTGTAGGTGTTTACGTGCATTCCACTTCTGGAAAAAACTCTTGCAAGTATGAGACCTGCAGACTGGACACCGTCCCCTGCTGCTCCCCCTACTCTGATAATGACTTCATCATTTTTCATTTTTACCGGGTAGTTAATCACTAAATTCTATTAATCTTTATGCAGATTGAGTCATTGTTAGTGACAATAAAATACAGAATACCATTTGACCATTGCTGATCCTGTTTGAAAGTGCATTATAACCAGTATTGCACCACATAAACATGGAAAATTACGATTCCCCATCCCGGTTTTATAAAGATAAAACGCATTAAATTTATAAGGAAAAACTTATCAAAGTATATTACAATATAGTTAAGCCCGATGAAGATTACAACCATACTTATAGGAGTTATTTTACTTGCGCTTTCTGTATTTCTTTTCCTGCAGAGAGGGGGTTTCATTTTCGGCGTAATTATCCTTGTGGGATCTGTCCTTTCATTTTCCAGCGGTTTCAGCGTGTATTTCACAAAAAACAGGATCACTAGAATCAGGAAAACTGCATATGATGGCATAGTCCAGAACGGCATCCAGAGAATTGAAAAGGGATCCTTCCATGCAGACAGGGACGTATTCGTGAAGAGAATGGAGGCTGTCCAGGACATCCTGGCGGATCAGGAGCTTATGCCTAAATTCGGGCTGGATGCAGTATACCTTGAATACACCTCGGAGGAAAAAGCCAGGAAAGTGGCCGAAATTATCAACAGCCGCGGGCTTAAGACGGACATAATCCAGGACAGGATGAACTGGGAAATTAAGCTTGAAATGTAGGCATTTCTGCCAAAACACCCGGACGGATAATTGTTTAACTGAGTCTTTATGCATTTAAAATCACGCTGTAAAGCCTTCTTAACAATTACTCATAACCCATTTATATTCTTTTAAGATAACTGTTTATGAGCAGGATAGAAAAGGATGTTCTTGGAGACGTTACCATAGATGACAGCTTGTATTATGGAGTTAACACATACAGGGCAAGGGAAAATTTCAAGATCACGGGTCTCACTGCAGATTTCGATCATATCTGGTCAATTGTTGCGCTGAAGCGTTCTGCTGCAATTGCCAATAACAAGGGAGGAAAACTGGACAGAGATAAAATGGATCTTATAGTGAAGGCATGTGATCTCATCATGAATGGAGAACACCGTGACCAGTTCATTGTGGATCAGTTCCAGGCAGGAGCCGGCACCTCATATAACATGAATGCAAATGAGGTGATTGCAAACGTTGCACTTGAACTTGGAAAGAAAAGCAAGGGGGATTACAGGACAATACATCCTAACGATCACGTTAACATGAGCCAGTCTACAAACGATGTCTATCCCACAATGATCAGGATGACAGTGGCAAGGAAATCACCTGAACTTTTTTCACAGTTGAAGAAACTTATAGAATCCCTGAAAAAGAAGGCAAAGGAATTTGAAGATGCTGTAAAGCCTGGAAGGACACATCTCCAGGATGCGGCCCCCATTACGCTTGGCATAGAGATGAGTGCCTATGCATACACACTTGAGAAAGATCTGAAGGAGCTGGAAATGGCACTGGATTACATACTGGAACTGAACATAGGAGGCACTGCAGTGGGAACAGGAATCAATACTGCGCCTGACTACCAGAAAAATGTGGTGGCTGAAATTTCGAAGATCACCGGAATGAAGTTCAGGGAGAGCCATAATCTCCCGGGCATAATGGAATTCATGACCGATTTCTCAAGGATGATGAACGGAGTTGCAAATCTTGCCCTTGACATAACCAAGATGGCAAACGACATAAGGCTGAGTTATTCAGGGCCTGGAACAGGAATACATGAGATCACCATACCTGCTGTCCAGCAGGGATCATCAATAATGCCCGGAAAGGTCAATCCTTCAATAGCCGAGGCAATGAACATGATATGCCATTCAGTCATAGGGGCGCAGCAGGCCCTGAACCTTTCAGTTCAGGCCGGCCAGTTTGAACTCAACGTAATGATGCCCCACATAGACTTTGAACTGACCAGGTCCATTGACCTCATGACCCACGGGATGGAGATGTTCAGGACAAAACTTATAGACGGACTCCTTGCGAACGAGGATGTTTGCAAAGAGCATCTTTCCAAGAGTTTCGGATCAGCAGCACTCTTGAATCCCTACCTGGGCTATGACAACGTTGCAAAGATTGTCAGGGAGGCCCTGCAAACAGGCAAATCCATAAAGGAACTGACACTTGCAACCGGAAAGGTCACGGAAGAACAGTTCATGAAGATAATGGCCAGCGGAATTCCAGGAAAATCCTGATCCGTAAAGCCATTTCCCAATATTATTTTTTTAAACTCCTAAAAAAAGATAAAATATGATTCTTATATAAACCCGTAAGGATGAAGATATATTTTGAATCTTACGGATGCACACTTTCAAAGTCAGAATCTGCCCTTTATGTCAATGGCATGATGAGGGACGGGGACAGCATTGTGCAGAGGCCTGAGGATGCAGATATAAGTGTCATCGGCACATGCGTTGTCATAAAGCATACCGAGGAAAAGATGCTGAACCGCATTGATGATCTGTCCTCGAAGTCAAAGGTCAAGGTTCTGGGATGCCTGCCCACTGTGACAGGCAACCAGATCGCATCTGATTCCATAGAGATGATCACCCCCAGGGAGATGCGTTCCTTCTACACCGGAAAACTGGATGACATTGAAATCAGGGAACCCTCAATATTTGACGGTATACCCATAAATCAGGGATGCACAGGCAGCTGCAACTACTGCATTTCCAGGATTGCCAGGGGAAAACTGGTATCCAGGAAACCGGAGAAAATAGTGAACCAGGTCAAAATCCAGCTTGACCGGGGCATCAGGGAGGTAAGGATCAGCTCCCTGGATACTGCGGCATATGGCAAGGACCTGGGAACCGGACTTCCCTCCCTGGTCAATGACATAACCTCCATTGATCAGGATTTCATGATCAGGATTGGGATGATGGAACCAAAGAACACCGGAACTATACTTGATCCGCTCATGGATTCCATGAAAAATCCCAAAGTTTTCAAATTTCTCCATGTGCCTGTGCAGAGCGGTGACGACAGGATTCTTGAACTAATGAACAGGGAGTATTCAGCTAGGGATTTCCTCACCATAAGATCCAGGTTCAGGGAAAATTTCCCTGATTCAACTCTCTCCACGGACATAATATCAGGATACCATGACGAGGACAATGAGTCCTTTGAAAATACTGTAAAACTCATAGAGAAAACCAGGCCGGACATAATAAACATAACACGCTTTTCCCCGAGACCCTATACAGCCGATTTCAGCAGCAGAACCCCTGAGACAAATCTTGTGAAGGAATGGACCAAAACTTATACGGAGATGCACAGGGAGATTCTTCAGGAAAAGCTTGCATCCATTGTGGGAAAAGTAGAACCGCTGATTATTACTGAAAAGGGAAAGAACAATACCCTGGTTGGCAGGGACAATGCATACAGGTCTGTTGTTGTGACAGGTGAACAGAAACTTTATGACAGGGTAAATGCAGAGATCGTGGACACCGGTTCCACCTACCTGATTGGCAAGGTTCTCTAAGCCCTGATTTCATCTACGGCCACGATCTCGTCCATGACATACCTTCTGGGAGGTTTCCTGGAAAACAGCATCTGGAACTCGGTCACGGTGAGTATTGGCATTGCAAATTTTTCA
>JAJYYD010000004.1 GCA_021801305.1 Thermoplasmata archaeon | reverse complement strand
TGAATTCTTTTTTGACAGAAAGACTCCACCTTCAGGTAGTAGATGAATTGCCATACATTCATTTAGAAGGATGGATAGTGTAACCGGTAGTTAAAGCTCTCGAAAAGGAATCAAAGAGTTGCCACTCAATGAATTGAAAAACTCTGATACTTTAGTTTGTAGTTGCTGAAAGAAAAATGGATCAAGGCGGTGATAATGTCAGGTATTTCCATGCTTGAATTAATATCCTGGGTGTTTACCAGTAGTCCTTGTTGACAAAATCATCGTAGAGTTCTTCAAGCCTCGCCTTGTTCTCCATCTCCCTCTTTGCCAGAACCTGCAGGGTGTTTCCAAGTTCCTTACCAGCGTATTCATAGGACATCAGGTCGAGGATATGGTGGAAGTCCTTTGACATCTTCATTGCCGAAAGCATTACACTCTTAAGGTCATTAGGGTTTATATTGTCAAGGTCCGATTCTATGAGATGATCCAGCATTTCGTAATCTCTTCTCTCCGTTTTCAGGGACTGTTCGTCGAAATGACCGTTCTTTATTGCCTTGAGTATCAGGACCCTGTCCTCGCTTTCGTTTTTCTGCAGCCTTTTCAGCATAAGCCTGACATGATCCACGCTTGACCGTTTATAGAGATCTTCGTATCTTTCACTTATTCGTTCTTTTAACCGCAAGGCCTTCCTGAGGATATCATCCTTTATGGTTGCCTCATTTTTTCCGGATATCGTTTTTACCGACATTTCATTTTTTCTCCATTAAACAATTAATAAACATATTAAAGATATAAGGTTTTCGAATTTCAACTTGCGAATATCGTAATTTATGCTGAATTAAAAAAAGGCTAGAATCTATAGCCAACAAAATTGACAATATTATAATAAAGTATAAGATAAGATATTAACAATGAAAGCAAAGGAAGTTCTGAACCTTCTGCAAATTTCCCGAAAGACACTCCATGCCTATTCAAAAGACGGGAGAATACTATACACAGCAATGCCAAATAAGATGTACAATTATAATGAAGAGGATGTTTTCAAAATTCTCAATAGGGATATAAGGAGAAAAACAGTTATCTACGCCCGGGTATCTGCTCCAAAGCAGAAGAATGACCTGCAGAACCAGATAGAACAGATGAAGCAGTGGAGCTTCATGAGCGGGAATACAATCAGTGCAATATATTCCGACATAGCATCAGGAATATCATTTGAAAAGAGAAAGGGATTTTTTGATATGCCTGATGAAATCATGGATCATAGGGTTGAGAAAGCTGCCATAACATACAAGGACAGGCTAAGCAGGGTTGGTTTTGAACTGTTCGAGTATCTTTTCCGGAAGTTCAGAACTGAAATAGTTGCTATGTATGAGGTTGGAAGCACCAAACTGGATTCCGAGGAGGTTTTCGAAGAAATCGCATCCATGCTTCATTGTTATTCGATGAAAATGTATTCGAAAAGAAGAAATCATTCAATTGAGGTAGGCTACGATGGCAATTAGAACTGAACAGATACACATAAATGGCACAGACACGATCTCTTACATGTGCCATCTCTCCAAGAATCTGTTCAATCAGGTGAATTACATCCTCAGAGGGCAGTTCTTTAAACATGAGAGAATGATCTCCTATAAAGATCTTGCAAAACAGTTTTCAAGGCCATCAGAGACAGATGAAAACAATAATTTTCAAAAGCTTCCAGCACAGACTGCACAGTGGACTATCAAGAAGGTAAAGGATTCATGGACTTCGTTTTTTAAGTCTATGAAATCATGGAAGAGGCATCCGGAACTGTTCAGGGGAATGCCAAAGCCACCGAAATACAAGAACAGGGATGGGGAATTCATTCTCGTATTCACGAATCAGCAGTGCAGTATTCGTGACGGTATACTGAGATTCCCAAAGATGATGAATCTGGAGGTGAAGACAAGACTGAAAGATGTGTATCTGAGGGAGGTCAGGATAATTCCGTCAGGACTCGGTTACAACATTGAGATAGTCTACGCAAAAGAGATAACAGATACTTCTGAAATAAAGGCGGAGAGGATACTGGGTATCGATATGGGTGTGAGGAATCTTGTAACTATCGGCAACAACGTATCAGAAAAAGGTATCGCTGTGAAGGCGGGATTACTCAAATCCATAAATCAATACTTCAATAAAGAACTGGCAATATACAGAAGCATAAACGATCTGCAGGGAAATCATGAAAAGAATACGAGCATGATAACAAAGCTTTTCATAAACAGGAACCGGAAAGTCAAAGACATCATGCATAAATTGTCCAAAGCGATTATAATGTATGCAAAGAGCATAAACGTGGATACCATAGTCATAGGCCATAACAACGGATGGAAACAGTCGGTGAACATGGGAACAAAGAACAACCAGAACTTTGTTCAGCTCCCATTCAACACACTGATCCAGCAGATCAGGTACAAGGGAGAGGAGAATGGGATAAACGTGATTATTCAGAGAGAGAATCATACAAGCAAGTGTTCATTCCTTGACAATGAAATAATAGAGCATCATGACACATACATGGGGAACAGGATAAAGAGAGGAACATTCAGGTCGGCAAATGGTACTCTCATACATGCGGATCTGAATGCATCATACAACATGATAAAAAAAGCAATCCCCGAAGCTTTCGCTAACGGGATAGAGGGTATTGGGTTGTATCCAAGGAGTTTAAGCATCAGACAGATGATAACTCCTAAAGGTGGATGTTAACATGGTTAACAGAAATCATAACCTTATATTCATTACAGCCATGTTCCCTGGAACAAAGTGAGAGGAGACAGAAAAATTGAGGTTTCACCGTCCATTATATCCTGCGATCTGGCAAACCTGGGTTCTCAGGTAACCCTGTGCGAAAAATCTGGCGCTGATTCGTTCCATCTGGATGTCATGGATGGGCATTTCGTGCCTAATCTTACAATGGGACCTGATCTTATAAAAGCAGTGAGGAAAGCAACCGGAAAGAGGATAGACGCTCACCTGATGATAGAAAGACCGGACAAATACTATAGGAACTTCCATGATGCGGGATCTGATATCCTTCTGATCCATTATGAGTCACCGGTTGATCTGAGGCTCCTCTTTGACAGAATGCGGGATGAGAGTATAGATTACGGACTCGTGATAAATCCTGAGACATCTTTCAGCCAGGTGAAAGACCTGATAGATGAGTGCAAAATCCTCCTGGTAATGTCCGTTCATCCGGGCTTCTCCGGACAGAGTTTTATTGAATCTGCACTTCCAAAGGTCAGGGAAGCCAGAAAATACATTGACGAGAACGGAATTGACTGCCGCCTGGAGATAGATGGCGGGATAAACTACGAGAATGGAAAGAAGGCTGTGGAGGCCGGATCAGACATACTGGTCTCGGCGTCGTATATATTCCATAATAACATTTCTGAAAGCATAGGGAAACTGCTAACTCTGTGACTGGGTTGCAATTACATGTTATTCATGAAGATTATCCTTCCATCCCTTATTTCCTCATATCTTTTCATTGCCCTGGCATAGTCGCCAAGATAGAATTTGTCTGAGACGTTCACTTTCAGCTTGAACTTTTCCGCTATTTCAATGATTTCATGGAAGTCTTTCCTGGTACCTCCGGTGGATCCGACGATTCTGAATTCCCTGCTATATATCTGGGAAATATCAATTGCAGCCTCCTTTCCTGTCTGAACCCCGAATGTTACAAGTGTGCCGGAACTGTCAAGGTGGCTAATTGCGCTGTTCCAGAAACTTGATCCTATTGAATTGACCACAATATCGGCCTTGAGATCATCTGGTATCCTGTCTGCCGTGTATGTTTTGTGGGACCCGAATTTCCCAGTCCAGTTTTTCCTTGTAACGGCGTGGACCTCCATCCCCATTATATTCCCCAGTTGAGTAAGAAAAGTTCCGGTATTTCCCGAAGCCCCGTAGACAAGAAGTTTCTTTCCTGCTTCCGCACCAGCCCTTTTCAATGCCCTGTAAGCGGTTAAAGCACCAACCGGCAGGCTCACTGCCACTTCATTGCTTATGCTTTCCGGAATGGGAAAAAGATTGTATGATTTCACTGCCAACATCTCAGTGTAGCCACCATTGCTGACAACACTCCATATTCCGCCGTTAATGCAGAGATGCTCATTGCCACTGAGGCATTTAGGGCAGGTTCCGTCATATATCCTGTTGTATATGACTACCCTGTCT
>JAJYYD010000084.1 GCA_021801305.1 Thermoplasmata archaeon | reverse complement strand
GGAATAACCCAGGGCCTGTGCCCTGCCGGAGTCCGGAACCGGTATAACCACGTCAGCATCTGCTGGATACTCTTTTGCAAGCGTCCTTCCCAGCCTGATCCTGGTCTGGAACACTTCCACATCATCAATCACGCTGTCAGGCCTCGCGAAATAAACATATTCAAACATGCAGTGCGCTGTCTGTTTCGCAGGCATGACAAATATGCTCTTAGGTCCTTCGGGAGTGAGCTCGACCAGCTCTCCCGGTTTTACATCCCTTATCTTCTCACCGTTGAGTATGTCCATTACACAACTCTCTGAAGCTACAATATAGCTTTCATCAGCATACCCTATAACAAGCGGCCTGAAACCCATGGGATCCCGAAGGGCAAAAAGCCTGTCCCCGACCAGAATTGCACATGAATACGCCCCCTTGAGCCTGTTTACGGAATTCCTGAAACCGTTGATGATTCCATGATTGTTAATCTCCGTGGAGAGTTCCATAAGCATCACTTCGGTGTCGGAACTGCTTAGGAATGGAACGCCTCTTCTTTTCAGCTGTTCCCTTAACTGATTTGCATTGGTAACTTCACCGTTGTGGGAAATTGCAATATAGCCATATGAGTTTGAAACCAGGAAAGGGCCAATATTTTCCAGCCCCTTTGATCCGGACGTGGAATAACGGGTGTGTCCTATCCCAACCTGTCCATTGAGTATTGATCCCGTTTCCATATCCCTGTCAGTGAAAACCTCATGCACAAGTCCCATGCCTTTCTTGACACTTATTATGTCGTCATGAAAAGTGGCAATGCCCGCACTTTCCTGTCCCCTGTGCTGTAGCGTACGAAGGGATGCTACAAGATATGGATACGCAGTTGTCTTGCCTATGAAACCGACAACAGCGCAGTGATCATTTGGCTTTTGCCCATCTATAGGATCTGAGTTTTGGGGCGGGATATCCACAGTGAGAGCACCTCTTCTCCCTTACATGGTATGAATGATGGCCACATCTTCTGCATCTTATGTGTACCTTCTTGCTTCCCATCTTTCCCATTACTGCTGTTCCATTGCTCATTGACTGTCACCTCGAGATGGAGAAATAAATATCACATTATCTCCTCTGACCAGAATCCTGTCATAATTTCCCTTGTTTTCACCATATATGGTTTCCCCTGCATTCTTGATCACAAGGTTCATGTATATGTCGTAACCTTCAAGGATACCTGAATAGGCCCTGTTTCCCTTAACATCCACAAGGACATTGTGGTCTATGGAACCTCTCAGAACATCCATAGGTCTGGCAATATTTGACTGTTGTTTTGGCATTTAAATTCAGGCGATGCATTGTAAAAATCTATTTAACATTATCTTTGAATGAATAACCTGTAGCATGGTCTTTGAAGGTTTTAAAAGCAAAATTTTTCTTCAAGAGGGGCAACCTGCAGGATAAAATAAGAAAATCGTGATATGATCCATGTTATCATTGAAAACACTCACAGATTCTCGAACTGTTTCATTATGTCGTCTTCCTTAGGCTTTTCTTTCATGAAAGCGCCTATGATCATTATTATGAAACCAATTATGCCCAGAACTATGCCTACTACTTCTATTGAAGCCAGATATTCCTGCGATTCCAGTATATACTCATAATTGACGTGAGGTGCAGAGTTCCCGAAGAACACCAGTGTGTAATTTCCTGCCCCGACCTCGTAAGCCCTGTCAGTGGAAATGGATATGGTTGAATTGATTGCATAATCAGATATGTTCCCGGATCCGGCAGCTGCCACATCAGAAGTCCTGATCAATGATATATTGGCAGATGAATTTGTTACCAGAAGGAAAGTCGTGCCATTGAACTGGAGATTATGTGTGCCGTACTCATCAGACCTGACCTGCTGGAAGCTGTCTCCGGTAACCAGTTTTCCACTTAAAAGCGCAGTTCCGGATATAACCAGCACTAAGCCGATCACAAGAATTACAAGGCCAACATAAAATACTTTCCTGCGCATGTCCTGTTAATACAAAATACACTTAATAGAGTTTCCCAGCCCTTCGTGACACAGGACAGTTGAAGTCACCTGAATGTCCTGTTACTGTTAAAACTTATATTGATCCTGACAATATAGTTTTTACTTTGCCGAAGTTATTATGCAGGAAAACCATCAGGATTGCACATAACCGGTCAATGTCAAGCAAAAGGTGAAAATATTGAAAATGCCCAAGGAAATTAAAGCTTACTGTCCAAGTTGCAAGAAACACACTCTGCACGAAGTGGAGAGAGTCCGAAAGAAAAAAGCAAGTGAGTTCAAGGCTGGCCAGAGGAGATTCAGGAGAGCAACATCAGGATACGGAGGTTTTCCCAGGCCTAAATACGAGGGACGGGAGAAACCTACAAAGAGGGTTCCCCTGAGACTGAGGTGCCTGCAGTGCAAGAAAGCAACAACACCGAAAGGAATCAGGGCGAAGAAGTTCGAACTTGTGGAGGTGCAGTAAAATGGTTGATCAGAAGTTCGTAAAATTGAAAAGCATAGGGAATAAATTCATAAAACTGAAATGCAAGGACTGCGGAAACGAGCAGATAACTTATACCAAGATATCCAGCGTCGTGGTTTGCAACATATGTGGATCAACCATGGCCAGGCCAACAGGAGGAACACTGGAAACAACCTCTGAGGTCACGGGAGTTCTCTGATGCGGAAGAATCTGCCGGAAGTCGGGGACCTTGTTGTGGTCACCATAAAAGAGGTAAGGAACTTCGGTGCCAATGTAAAACTGGATGAATATCCTGGAAAAGAAGGCTTCATCCATATTGCCGAGGTCGCAACCGGCTGGGTAAAGCATATCAAGGATTACCTGAGAGAGGGACAGAGGACTGTATGTAAAGTTCTCAATGTGGACACGGCAAGGGGATACGTGGATCTTTCACTGAAGAGGGCAAACGAGCATCAGAGGAGAGAAAAGATTTCCGAGTGGAAGAACGAGCAGAAATCACAGAAACTTTTTGAAATAGTGGCTAAGGCACTCAATAAAACCCCTGACGAATGTTACAATGAATTCGGGATGGATCTGGAAAAGAGATTTCTCAATCTTTACAATGCGTTCGAGGATGCGGCAGCCTCCGAGGACTGGCTACCGGACGTTAATGAAGAGTGGAAAACAGTGTTCCAGAGAATTGCCAAGGAAAACATAGTTGTTCCATACGTAAAGATAGGCGGATTTATAGAAGCATACTCTCTTGCATCCAACGGTGTGGAACTGATAAAGGATTCCATGGAAGCCGGGGAAAATCAGGGAGCGGAGATACAGTATGCCGGTGCACCTAGATACAGGATAACGGTAACTGATAAAGATTATAAGGCGGCAGAAGATTCTTTAAAAAGGGCTGTTCAGGCAGTTACAGACAGCTCAAAAAAGAATGGCGTGGTTGTTGAATTCGTAAGGAAGCCATGAAGGATGAATTCACTCATACGAAAATGCCGGAAATGCAATACCTACACACTGGAAGAACACTGCGCCAGGTGCGGCATGGAGACGGTTCCAGCCATTCCCCCAAAATATTCGCCAGTGGACAGGTTCCAGAAATACAGGATAATGGATCTTAAGGGTGAGATGAATGGAAAAGATAGTAGTTAATCAGTATAAAAGGCCCAGACTCAACAATCCAGTGCTCATCGGTGGGCTTCCCGGCATAGGAAATGTTGGAAAGATTGCCGCGGAGTACCTTATAGATAAAATGAAAATGGAGAAACTTGCAGATATATTCTCCCAGTACTTCCCGCCCCAGGTTTTCATTGGCGAGGACGGTGTTGTACATTTAGTAAGGAACTCAATCTATTACAAGAAAATACCAAAGGGTAAAAACGACCTCCTTGTGCTTGTGGGAGATTTCCAGGGTTCGACCCAGGAAGGCCAGTACGAGCTTTCATATAATATACTGGAGTTTGCACAGAAACTGAACGTGTCCGCACTCTATACCCTGGGGGGCTACAGCACGGGCAAAATTGTTGAATCACCGAGGGTACTTGGTGCAGTAACCGGCGTGGAGTTCGTGAAACTTCTCAAGGATTATGGGGTAGTTTTTCCCAAGGGTGAACCAGGGGGAGGAATAGTTGGTTCAGCTGGAGTCATACTGGGGATGGCAATGGAACTCTTCAATCTACGCGGCGCATGCCTGATGGGTGAAACATCAGGATATTTTGCAGATCCCAAGGGT
>JAJYYD010000074.1 GCA_021801305.1 Thermoplasmata archaeon | reverse complement strand
CCTCGTCGTAAAGCCCGTTCCGGATCAAAATCCACGTTGCAGGATACAGGAAATCAGTGGAATCAACTATATCTCCGGTACGTTTTCCTTTCCTGACATCCATTGCATATTCAACGATGTTCCTTACGGTGCTGAAACGATTCTCCGGAAGCGATGATAGGCACTGTTCCATCTCCGAGTATCTTCCTGCCTTTAAAAGGGACAGAATGTCAATGTAGGCCAGAGCTACAGATCCAGTCTCTGCCAGTTCATCCCAGTTTATCTTTTCCGGCGCATGATATCGACCAACAAGGAATCGGAGAATGGCCCCTATTTTTCCTGTCCCCCGGGTGTCAAATACTTCAATTGAATCCTTTATTTTCTCTATCTGTTCAGATGTTCTGACATTGAAAAAAATAGAATCCCATACAATAGGAGATTCCAGCGATAGCGGACTCTTGCTTAGGACTTCTACAGCATCCTGGAACTTTCCTGTTGCTGAAAGTGCAACAAAAACTTCCGGAATAAGGGTATTTCTCTCGTTGCTGTCAAGAAACTTCAGGTACTTTTCATATTCATGATTCCTGAAGAGGTAATTTCTGTAAAACTCTCTGGCTGAAATATCGCCATTATCAAATTTAAGGATCTCTCCTGCAGTATAATAGCAGTCACTTTCCTTATTAAGCCTCATCTCAAGTTCCATTTTCAGGTGCAGATTTTCGGGAGTCTTTCCATAAAGGCCTATCATGTCTTCAATGTCGGAAATCGCTTCAAGCACCATTGATGAGGACGATTTCGCCCTTATCATAACAATAAAATCAGATTCACTCAGGCTTGAGTGCGGAACGGTGCTGAATGTGGCAGAGCATTCGCTGTATTTTCCCGCATCGTACTGGAGCCGTGCGCATCTTACCCTGTAGACGTAATTGTCAGGGTATCTGTCCAGAATGTCCAGATAGGCTTCAATCGCATTATCAAGGTCAGACAGCCCGGCATAGGATTCAGCCAGGTTTACCTGAAGACGTTCGTCCTCATATATGCCCAGTCCATATTTGCAGAGTTCCAGATTTTTCCCGAAAAGTCCAGTTTCCAGCATCAGGTCGCTGAGTGATTTTATCTGGTCAACGTTACTGAAGGAAAAAATATTCAGTTTCGAGATCAATTCCGACAATTCATCTCTCCTATCCAATGTCTTGAGAACTTCAGCTTTCTTCAGAAGATAGCCAGGATCCGGATCATAGCGTATCACCAAATCAAGGAAATTTTCCACCATACCTGTAAATCCGCCCCGGTAGAATGCATCTATGACCATGGATACTTCAGTTGCGTCCCTTCCAGAACTCATAAATCTGGCCCATAGCTCTGGATTACCGTTTCCAGTTTCAGCAGATTTCACCACTATATATTTTAATTTATCATCAGCTATATCCGATCGTGATACAATTTCAAGAAATTCTCCGCACTGATCCCAGGCCCCTGTTGATTCAGCCATTGCAAGCCCATCTTCAAGAGATCCTGATTTCATAAGTTCTATCCCACTGAAAAGAACTGCAGGACCATTGGATGGAAAGAGCCTGTAAATTTCCTTCAAGACTTTCAGTTTAAGATCCTCGTGCACCTCGGTACGAGTCCTTTCAACAATCCCGGAAACATACTGATCATATTTCAGTTGATCCTTTGTTGAGATGGATCCATCAAAGCTTGAAAGAATTGATGCAAGATTTCCACAAAGTTCCTGGAAATCCTTCCCCATTGGAGCTTCTGAGGTCTTTTCAATGGAGGAAAGCACCTTTCTTATGCTGATTTTACTATTCGGCTGTTCAGCCATTAACAGTGGATTGATACAAGGCTATTTTATTTTTCCCAGGAGAACAGAGTGGCGCAAATTGTGATAAATCACGAATTAAAGGCCTCCGCCCAGCATCAGCACCACTACCTGAAGCGTTCCATATATCACAAAGGAAACTATCCAGATCATTATGACCGCATGATGAAGGCTGTGTGCCACTCTCCCTCCGTCTGCTATTTTCAGTGCAGTTCCAGCTACAAAAGAGTGAAGAAACAGAATGGCAACTATGAACATCTCAATTATGAGTAGTTCAGAGGGTGGCTGTGCAACAAATATTCCAAAATCCTGGAGGCTTGAAACATCCAGGGTTGCGAATACTTTGCTTATAATTTCCAGAACCCCATATGATATTGCAAGTGAAAATGCCAGCCCACCGGTTATACCGTAGATTACCCCCACATAACTTGCTACTGAGGAGTGCCTTCTCTTTCTTAGCCTTATGACCTTGTCAAAATTGTCGGCCACGACCAGGCCGGCTTTTTCGGCATCCGCTCCAAGCTCTACGCTTTCCACAAAGGATTCTGAGAATACCTCTATCAGGTGGGACCCTGTTTCGGCACTGAAGTTCCTCCATGCCTCCTTATTGTTGATCCTGTATGTGAGACGCTTGTAAAGATTCCTTATGTCCCTTGTGAGGGATCCAAAGTCATGGAGAACGATTGATTTTAGGGCTTCTATGATCATATTCCCTCTGGCTGATGCCGATCCTGCAAGTGACCTGATGAAACTCCCGAACATGTCGTCTTTCTTGGTAATCTTCTTTTCTTCCCTGGAACCGACTATTCCAGGCCACGCAAAGGGGGTGATCACTATTGCCACATCGAAGTAAAATGGTATCTTCAATGCTAGCCCTGTAGTAAGAAGGGCGGTCAGGAGAACCATGGAGAGCACTCCAGCCATTATGAAAATTTTTCTTATCTTTAGCTGTAGTTCTGTCTTTATTCCCGTATCATGCCAGATGGGATCATTGGGCAGAACAATCTTGATTCCATATACAAGAAGGGCTTCTCCCATAATGATCGTAATCATGCTGAGAGAAAGCACTGCTATGATGTTTATGGGTATGAGGATTGGCATTATGAGTATGAATGTGATAAGGAAGGCAAATGCAAGTAATAGCGAGATATACATATCCTTGTAAAGATCAAATGTGTAAAGGCTTGAAATGTATGTAGTCTCGAAATTGCTCATGACAGTTCCAGCCTCATCCCTTACAAATTCCTCGAAATCCTGACCGCTGTCTATTGCATGGCCGAATCTGGCCAGGAAGTCGGCAAAAACCTCGCTGGGAGTTCTCTGTGAAAGGAACATGGCAGCCTCCGAAAGGCCCCTTTTCCAGTTCTTCACAAGGTTTACAAGCTTGGCCATGTCGTCTTTCACGAATCCCAGCTTGTCCTTCTTTGAGAGAAGTTCAATTATGTCGATCCTGTTTGCTGCACTTACTGAAAGTGTGGCAAATGCGGTTATAAAGAATGGAATATTCGAGTTGATGTTGTTTTTCTTGTTGTCCCTTTCCAGAACAGGCTTCAGGAATATCCCCATCAGCATCACGGCGCTTGCGGCCGCAATTATGAGGAAAACCATGTTCTTTGTTTCCCCGTAAAGTATGAGGAAGACACCTGAAATGGCTGCCGCAAATAGCACTATCGAAACATCCTTTTTTCCGAATTCTATGCCGGAGAATCTTCCAAGCCTCTTTGCGTCAATCATCTGAATCATCCATATAGGGCCGAAACTGCCCCTTCTCCCTTTATATAGAACGTTTTCGTGACATTGAAGACATCGTAATACGAATTCACGTTCTTCCTGATCAAACCTTCAATTATCCTGGTCCTCTTGAACAGTTCATCGTATATTGCCTTTGGATCTTTCATTCCTGCGGTCTGGGCTATTCTTTTCTCAAGGATGTAACTGTTGTTTAAACCCCTGAAAACATGCTGGTCTGTGGATGGATCCCACTGGAAGACCTGCTTGGTGGAGACCCCTCCGAGCTCTTCAAAATAACCCTCAATCTCGTTTATGCTCGTGGTACGCCTGAGAAACCTTCCATTGACATACACTGCCTGCTGTATAAGGGCAATGTTAAGGTTATCCATGAAAGTTACCGGTATATTTATGGGCGTACCAGTAAACCTCTGTATCATCTTCTTTACCGAGGATGCATGGAAAGTTGCAAGGACAGGGTGGCCTGTCTGCATAGCCTGGAACGCCATTGCACCCTCTGCACCCCTGATTTCTCCCACAATTATGTAATTGGGCCTTGATCTCAGGGCTGTCCTTAAAAGATCATAAAGAGTAACCCTGCTGTCCTCGGCTCCCCTTTCCCTTGTTACGAGCTGCTGCCATGCAGGCTGTGGTGCCCTTACTTCAGGTGTATCCTCTGCACTGAATATCTTGGATTCAGGCCTTATGAACGGGACCATGGCATTGATAACTGTCGTTTTTCCGCTGGCTGTTTCACCGCATACAAATATGCTCTGGCCGTATTCCAGGGCAAGCCATAGATACGCAGCTTCC
>JAJYYD010000146.1 GCA_021801305.1 Thermoplasmata archaeon | reverse complement strand
GAAGACAGTTTTCTTTTCAGGAATGGATCCCTGAGGTTTGGGAGGATATTTCTCATATTGTTCATTATAGAAATGGGCATATATATCGCCATCTCATCATTAAGTCTGCATAATGCAGCCCTGTACAACACTTTCAAGAATGAACAGAGTTCCATAGACGGCGAGTCATTTATTCCAATGTTTCTTTCCATATTCCCTCATAACCTCCTGATCGCAACAATAGAATTTGTTCCCATAATCGGGATATTCTTCTATTTCTTCTCAGTTGTCGAGACTGCAGTTATTATTTCACTGGAGGGAACCGGAATTCACACTTCGGGACTTCTTATATTTTTTACCCTGGCCTTGCTCCCGCACACCTGGCTTGAACTACCCTCTTATGCCATTGCAACGGGTGCCAGCATATATATTATCTATACGCTTGTAAAAAGGGGAGAAGAATTCGGTTCCAGATTGAAGAGGATAGGACTGCTTTACCTGTTTGTGGTCCTGGAACTTATGGTAGCTGGCCTGTTTGAAACCACTGAGATTGTCTTTGAAACCATATACCCGGCTCCTTATGATCTTATCTATCCCATAATGATGTGGATTCCCGCAATACCGGTAATAATTGCCCTCATTTACCTTTTCAGGAGGATTACCCGTGACGGAACCACAGGAAAGAGGAGAGGGATCAACCCAACCGAAACCATAGATGAAACCTTTGGAAAGATCTGAGTCATCTTGAAGATACTCCTAAAATAGCTGGAAATAAACCCAATTAATTTCGCTCATGATATTTCCCATGGTGCATAAATTTTATAATGGAAATCTCATCGAAAATTACGTTAGACCACAATGCCCTTAAAAATGACATTACATTTTCCGGAAGCTACCGGAAACTTCTTGAGCTGAGACGTACAGTGCAGGCGCTTAAGGGTTCTTTCCCATTTACTGTTTACTCAGACCTTCAGGGAAGAGTTGAGGAGCGCATAAAGACTTTTGAATATCCCGTCTGTGCAGATAATGGCATAAAAGTCGTCTTCTCCAACGGATTATCTGTGCCGGTTGAAGAAAAAGACTGCCACGATGCCAGAGAACAGGATCTGAAATTTACCGATTTCATATTCTCAAAATATGTCTCCGCAAAGGATCTTTCAATGGAACCTGGCAAACTGACTGGAACCTATGACAAGGATTATTTCCGGAGAGTGTCAAGAAATCTTTCGACAGGTAAGGAACAGAAAGCAGAACTATCAGAGGGTCTCCAGAACAAGGTAGATCTTCTCATGACCAAGATAGATAATCTTGAAAGCATCTATAACAAGCATATACCACAAATAATGGAGAACCTGGACAGCCTTAATAAAAAAATGGATTATATATACAAAAAAATGCTTGGTGATGGTAACCAGCCAACATGAATGCTGTACACCACATCAGTTTCTTTCGGGAAGTTCCGGTATTATTTTTCCTTTCTCTTTTATGATCCTGCTGACCTCTTCTATGGTCCTGTCCAGCTGGACATCTTTGTGATTCATATAATCAGTCGGGCCATTTTCAACTTCAATGTCCGGGTCTGTGCCATAGTTTTCCACACCCCATCCAACATCCTTGAACCAGAATGCGAATTGTGGCTGTGTAACAGTGGTTCCGTCCACCAGGGTTATTTTCGGGTTTATGCCGACCACTCCGCCCCAGGTTCTTATCCCCAGGAGTGGACCGAGCTTCATCAGCTTGAAGCTGTGCGAGAAAATATCGCCGTCTGATCCAGCCATTTCGTTTGTTAGGGCAACAATTGGACCATTTACTGAATATGCCGGATAATGCTCAGGATCGCCTCTTCTGGGGAAATCATATCCAAGTATTTCCCTCCTGAGCTTTTCAAGTATCAGCTGTGATACATGTCCTCCGCCATTCCACCTCACGTCCACAATGAGTCCGTCTTTCCGGTATTCCTGTATGAAAAGCCTGTGAAATTCACCGAACCCTGTTGGCCCCATGTCAGGAATGTGTACATATCCCACTTTTCCTCCGGACTTCCTGTGAACATAGGAACGGTTTGCTTCTACCCAGTCCCTATACAGTATTCTCCTGTCATCTTCCAGGGCCTTGACAACCACCCCCTGATCTTTCCCCTTGACAGAGAAATTCATGTTGACAAAGTATCCGCCTTTTCCCAGCATGTACTTTCCAAGTGGTTCTTTAGGGTTAATTATTTCATTGTCTATGCCGGTTATGGTTGAACCTTCAAGATCAAGGCCAAAGAAAAGAAGGGGATTCCTCTCTTCCGGATTGGACTGATCTCCCCTGAAAACCTTGTCCAGATCAAAACCATTCCTGCCCTGTCGCACCCTGATTCCGATCTTCCCAACACGTGGGATTCTCCTGTCAGTGATATCGCCACCCATTTCATAGGCATGGGATGTTCCAAGCTCCCCGTTCGCCTCCTTGATCAGATCAGAGAGTTCTGATCTTGTGGAAATCCCTTCGAGCAGAGGGTGGTACATGTCATATACCTTCTTCCATTCCTCCTTCACTTTTCTTGGATTCCAGTAGTTTTCATTCATCAGTTTCCAAGCTTCCCTGAACATCTCGTCCCACTCTGATTTGAGATCCACCTGGAAGCGTACCCTCTGAACATCAATGTTGATGTCCTCCGGAGCTCCTGGCATTCCCGGTGGAGAGGGGAATCCCATGGATGTTGTTGTGGAAGGAGTTATCCTGTATTTTCCGGCACTGTCGATAAGTATCTTCTTCATGTCACCGGAGAAACTGAAGTCGCTTATTCCTGAAGCGACAACTCTTGTCTTGCCCGTCTTGATATCGTAAGCTTTCAGTGTACCGGATGATCTTTTACTGCTGCTGTAAAGATAATACTTCATGGCGCCTTCTGGAGGGAATTCAAGATAAAACACACTTGACCCGTCACTGAATATTTTTTCGTAATCCGCCATCTCCATTGGCATTGTTTCTATACGATTCCCAATCCCATCTGCATCAATATTGAATCTTTCCTTTTCGTCTGCTTTTCCGGCGTAGGATTCGGGAACCATGTTTGCTGGCGGGTTAAGATTTTTGCGCAATGAAACGACATTGACTCTTGCCGCAGTCGGGTATCCGAGATCGAAGAGAATCTTGTCATATACAGGGTCCAGGCTTCGTCTTGAAATATAGTAAAGATAACCTCCATTTGGATCAAATGAGGGGCAGTAATCAATGCCTCCATAGGATGTCACATCAATTTTGGTCTTTCCATCCGGGGAGGCAAGGCGTATATTTGTCGTTTCGGAGGAATTCTGGTAACTGTAGGCAATCCATTTGCTGTCCGGGGACCAGACTGCGTCTTCTATGAAACCTTTCTCGCAGGAATCTATCAGTATAGATTTATTCTCCTTGACGTCAAAAACATGCATCTCGAACCTGTTGTTAAGAAGAACAAGTTTTGATTTGTCCGGAGAGAGCGATATGCCATGCACAATGCCTGATTCAAATCTTTTTACGGTTTCATCCCCTGACCTGATGTTGTATTTTACAATGTATTCATCAAGCCCGTCCGATGTTGTGAGGATCACGTTTTCATCATCCACAAAATCAAGATTCCTGATCCTCTGGCCCGGTTTTTTCTTTACTTCAAATACCGGACCGCCCTGGGGATTCATGACAAAACCATGTCCCCTGGAGACTAAACCGACCAGGGTAGCATCATTATTTATAGCCACAGAAGTAAGATAATCCTCGGGATTCACGAATTTATGAAGTTCTTCAGGAACTGGAGAACTCACGTTTATGTTTACCCTTTCTGATTTTCCTTTTGTAAGGTTCAGTATGAAGATATTTCCACCGGCCTGGTATGCCACCCTATCTCCATCTATGCTCGTATTCCTTACATAAAAATCCCTGGAATCCGATACCTTTTGTATATTCATCCCGTCGAAGTCCATGGAATACAGGTTTGCAATACCGTCCTTATCAGAAACAAAGAGAACTTTGTCACCATGGATCATGGGACAAGTTATCCTCCCGTAGTTTTTCAGCAGGAGCTTGAAATTACCACTGTTGCCGGAATCAATCCACAGGCTCCCGCTTGTTCCTCCCCCGTATCTTTTCCAGAAGGGGATGTCATTTGTATTCCTTCCAAGAAGCTTTGTTTTCCCGGAGTATACGATATGATTTGCAGGGCCATAACCGAGGTTTCTCGGCTCTCCCCCCGCTGATGGAACTTCAAAAAGCTCAATCCATCTTCCCATTGGGGTATTGTAATCGGATGAAACAATTAAGTTCCCTTCGGGGTTCCATCCCACAACGTTTGTGGCCATGCTCCCCATGAATGTGATCCTTTTCAGGCTGTCGCCATTAATGTCAAT
>JAJYYD010000058.1 GCA_021801305.1 Thermoplasmata archaeon | reverse complement strand
GTGTTGTTGCAGGTTCAATATACGCTGCATGCAGAATAACTAATGTTCCAAGAACACTGGACGAGATTGCGACTGTAACCCGTGTCAAGAAGAAGGAGATCGGAAGAACCTATAGAATAATGAGCAGATATCTAAAACTGAATATCATGCCATCAAAACCAGAAGACTACATAAACAGGTTCTGCAGCAAACTTAAGCTATCCATGGAGGCAAGGAAGAAAGGTTCAGAAATACTCAAAAGTGCAGAGGAGAATGATCTCATTTCGGGCAAAGGACCAACTGGTGTTGCTGCTGCTGCAATCTACATAGCTTCCCTGATGACTGGCGAGAGAAGGACTCAAAGAGCAGTTGCCGAAGTTGCTGGGGTAACTGAAGTCACAATAAGGAACAGATACAAGGAACTTACTGAGAAACTGTCCATAAATGTGGAAGAGACTGAACAGTAATCCCTTATTTTTTTTCATATATTTTTTCAAAAGTGCCCAGGTTTCTTAAGATATCGTCTGTCATGTTGTAAAGGCTTGAAATTTTTAAGTCGTTAATTATTATGACAAGTTTTCCATCTTCACAATGTGCTGTGATGGATTTGTCATTGTCCTGATTGAAGGTTGTTATAAAATTTTCACATAATCCAGCTTCCATATTGATCCTGTAGGTTGCTTTCACCTGTCATTATTTACGGGCAGGAATTAAGTTTTGCCATTTATGAATGAAAAATAAGATAAAGTGCAAATTCATACGAGGTCTGAGCGAAGGTTGCCGAGCTAGGTTAAAGGCGACAGACTCAAGATCTGTTTCCGCAGGGATCCGCCGGTTCGAATCCGGCCCTTCGCATTTAAGGGAAACGGTAAGGCAGTTGGCCGGATATTCTCAAAATGCAGGCACGTTGAGACAGATGGAATAAAGTACCTTAAACAAACCGTATATATGATGCATTTATAGCTGAACCATGACTATTCTTGCCACTATATTTGCACCAAACACACCGACCATTGTTGGAGATCTGGGGGTTGACCACACTGAAACAATAAAATCTCTTGAAAATATCGGCAAAACTATTTCTGGAAAGCCTGAATTTATTGTAATTGTAAGCCCCCACTTCCGGACTCACGGTGGATTCGGGGTGGTCACATCGGAAAAAGTCAGGCAGATTTTTGATTTTTACGGATTTCCGGAAGAGCTTTACAGGGTAAAATATGAACCAAAAGGTTCTCCTGTAAACGCAAGAAGACTCCTTGAAATTCTCCACGAGGATGGAATTTCTGCCAGAGAGGCAAATGAGTGGGGCCTGGATCACGGAGCATGGTCTCCTCTTCTTCATATCTTTCCGGGTTATGATATCCCAGTAATCCCTGTGTCAATATCGGATGACCTGCCTGCAGAAGATCACGAGAAATTAGGCAGATCCATAAGAAAACTTGCAGATACAAAGGACCTGGTCCTGATTACTACCGGGTCCATTATCCACAGGCTGGATCTGTGGCAGAATGGGGGAAACCTCCCCGAGGAAGCACTTGAATATCTTGATATATGCCTGTCTGCCTTTAAATCCGGATCTTTTGAATCCATATGGGATGCACCTCTTGATCTTTACAGGGCCGCACAGCCTGAAGGTGGAGAGGCCCCCTTGAGAATCTTGAACGGTTCACTGGGAAAGGAATTCACTGCCAGCATCATTTCTAACGAGATTGAATTTAACGCTGCCTCACTGACTACAGTGACATTCCAGTCCCTGAAACGGTGAAATTCTGCTGAACAAAGCTATTACATTGTTTGCTATCTGGTAGATACAATGATCGAGGAAAAATCCATCAGGTTGAAGGTCGTAGAGTCTAATTCATTAGATCCATTCAAAGCCAGGGTAAGGTTAGATAAAGAAATAATGGAACAGTTAAATTTAAAGTTAAATGACTACGTGGCAATACGTGGCAATAATTTTGCCATCGGAAGAGTTTACGAGATGCGTGAAGATGATTCAGGCAGGGAAGAAATAAAGATAGATTCGATTATGAGAGAGAACTGCGGTTCAAAAGTCAATGATACAGTGGAAGTTTACAAAGTTGATGCAGTCCCGGCAAAATCAGTAAAACTTACACCAGCCGGAAGAAACTACCCAACCCTGAACAGTGAACTTATTGACTTTTTCAGGAGACTCCTCTACCAAACCCCACTTTTTAACGGAAACGTTATTGCAGTCAATCTTCCTGGAGATTTCAGGATAGGCAGCACGTCCAATCCACTATACAGGTCCATTGAAACTGAGCCGTCTTCCTGTGCTGTCTACATTTCCAATGAGACTGAGCTGATTCTGGTATAAAAAAAAGTGCTTCCCTCAGGTGATTTTGAACTTCCTGAGAACATTTAAATCATGGTCATACATACACTATGGCGAAAATAATGACAGTAATGTATAAAATATGTGTATATGGTTCATTACATAGCAATTTACTGAAAGACAGATCACTGAAGAAAAATGGGGGTTCATGATATGCCCGGAAAACTCAGGGAGAACTCGATTGGGCTTAAGGAAAGCATGTTCCAGGGTGTTGCCGGGGCGGCACCGACAGGAGCGGCCATAGCAACACTGACAGGCGCAGCTTATTATGCGCAGGGGTCACTCCCTCTTGTTGCCTTTATTGCTTTCCTTGTAGTTATGCTCAATGCAGTCATAATCAGGAGAATCTCTGCAAAAGTGGCTGGATCCGGTGGATATTATGGTTACGTCAAAACAGGTTACGGAGTGGGACCGGCACTTTTTGCAGGCTTTTTTTACATATTTTACCAGATTATGGCCCTCTGTCTCATAGCACTTAGTGTTGCCGTCTTTGTCCCTCCCCTTATGGGATACGTTTTTGGAATTACCCTCCCTTCATATTCATGGTTCCCGCTCTTGCTTGTAACTCTTTTGTTTGGACTCTTTGTATCCGTTTCAGGGATACGTGGGTCCACCAGATATACAATGATTATGGCAGTAATTGAAATTACAATCATAAGCGCCTTTGGGATATATATCCTGGCGTCACATCCGTCAATAAACACTGCAAGCGTTTTCACCACGCAATATTCACTCAATGGAATAAGTGGGATTGGCATAGGAGTCCTGCTCATGTATACTGCATTTTCCGGTTTTGGTGCATCTACCCCGCTTGGAGAGGAATCAGTATCTCCAAAAAGGAACATAGGTATTTCGGTTGTATTTACCGTCATTATTCTCGGGATCTTTTTTGTCTTCACCGCATATTACTTTACTGTTGCATGGGGACCTTCACTTATGGGACAGTATGCTTCAGAACTTATTCCGGGAGTGACCATAATAAATGGGTTCATTGGAAAAGCTGCAGCAATTGCCGTAACACTTCTTTTCATAAACAGCCTTCTCACCGGAACCGTGGTGGTTACAAACGGTACATCAAGGGTTATGATGAGCATGAGCCGTGACAGGATGCTGCCAAGCGGACTCTCGAAGATACATCACACACATGTAACCCCCTGGGTTGCTGCATCAACTGTGGTTATCTCTGCAATCCTCATAGGGTCAATTTCAGTAATATTCATGGGTGGCTTTAATGCATTCATATTTTCAGCAACCGCCGCTACCCTGGGAGTTCTATTTGTGCATGCCCTTATCAATGCATCGCTGCCTCCCCTGGACCGGAAATTTTCTGGAAAGTTCAGTTACACGAATATTGCAATGACGCTGGTCTCAATAATAATTTTTGCTTTCATATTCTATAGCACATTCATATCAATAAGCCTGCCAGTTATAGCCGGAACAGCCGTTTTTATTGGCTGGCTTCTTGTAAGTGCCATATATATTGTCTCAAAGAGAGGTAAATTTCCAACTATAACCATAGATGCATCAGATTAATCAGTATCAGGAATCTGCCTCATTTTTTTTCTAACCATATTCATTATATTTTCTGGTATTGCAGGGATTTCCGGGTGCTTTCTGATTGCCTTCATGAATATCCTGTTATCTTTTACCTCAAGGTCATGTTGCGGATTCATTCTTGTGGCAATTGCCCAACCTATCTTCTCCATGTCAGAAAGGTCTATGTCGTCCGCAACCTGCAGATTCAGGTTTCCATTTTCCTGCATCCTGTGGGATATAACAACCTTTGAATCACCGGAAACAAGTTCTGTTTTATCCTTGCTGGAATACTTCATAATTTTTTCCTGTGTGCCTGAAGTTGTAAACAGTACTTTGCCTGCCGTTCCATCCGTTTCTGAAGTTATATCGGAACTTATTATGTACATGTTCCTGAAAATAAGGATATTTTTCCCTTTGGATATGTCAGTCTGTGCAAGATTCATCATTGCCCTTTCAAAGGCAAGATCTGTTTTTCCGTTGTTGATA
>JAJYYD010000076.1 GCA_021801305.1 Thermoplasmata archaeon | reverse complement strand
TGAACCGTCAGAGATATAATGCCTTGGAACTGGCAGCGAAAAGATATCAACGTCGTTCCCCGTCCTGATTACTTCCTTTACTGGAGGTTTTGACTCCAGCGTGTCAATGGAAAAAAGATCATCACCTGAAAGAACAGAATTCCATTTTCTGAGGAAATCCGGTATATTGTCGTAGCCGGTTGCCATTGCGACCCGTTCCTCGGATCCCAGAAGATTTGTTACAATGTTGAAGTCAGGGTAATCTTTTATATTTTTGAAAAGAAGTGCAGGATTTTCTCCTGCAGTTATAAGAGAATATGCCGTTATTTCGTATTCCGTGTCAGTTTCATCCTCAATAATCCTTAATGCATTATTTCCGGACCTTGAAAGTTGATCGAGAAAAGACCTGAGAGACTGCCTGCCATGGATTTCTGACATGCCACTGAATTATCTGGTTGTCCATAAATATTGAGCATGTTTGCCTGCAATAGTGGTAACTTGTGAGGATCACATGGATTCACTCCGATCAAGCAGATAGTCAGCAAGAGCCACTTCTGTCCCTGAAAGCCCCACGGAAAGAAACAGCGTTATCGCATCCCTGGTTTTTCTTCCCGGTATTTTGCCTGAAACTATGTCCGATAGATCCACAATATGTTTTTTTAGATTTGTTCCCGACAGGAAATGGGGAGGATCATAGGAATCCAGCTGAATTGGAGAATCAGTTGCGATGACTTCGGCTTTCTCAGCAATTTCATAATCAAGTTCGTGTTCGTTTACACTTTTCCTGCCAACAGTGATGACGTGAGCTCCCGGCTTTATATCGGAAGATTTTACCACCGGAGAATGACTGGTTGTGGCCAGTACCAGTACATCCGATAAACGGGCAACAGAACCAGAACTTTCTTCTGTAACAGTTTTGATGCCGGTCATTTTGCCTATTTTATCCGCGAACATCCTCCTGTGCTGATCATCCCTAGAATAAACATGGATTTCCCTGAAATTCCTCACGGACGCAGAGGCTAATGTTTGTGTGAATGCCTGTGATCCTGTTCCTATTATTCCCAAAACCCCAGAATCCGGATTCGACATATATCGCGTTGAAACTGACCCAATTGATCCTGTCCTGAGTGCCCCCAGATAATCTCCCATAACCGCGCCTTTGAGTTTCCCGTTTCGGCTGTCATATACCATTGTGATCTGGTCACCCCCGAATGTTGTATATACCCTGAATCCCATTATACGGTCCCTTAAGCTTCCTCCAGGCGTGAATACTATTTTGCCATCCGGAGAATCCAGATGCATTCGTGGGGGAGAAATAAAGTAACCA
The DNA here is from genome assembly GCA_021801305.1 of Thermoplasmata archaeon. GTDB lineage: Archaea > Thermoplasmatota > Thermoplasmata > Thermoplasmatales > Thermoplasmataceae > Oxyplasma. Next base: position 3,055 of record JAJYYD010000076.1, on the reverse strand, counting down.
TCAGATTTTTCCCTGAAGACCCTTTCCATTACACCAACAGCCTCACCTGGGCTGATTTTCATAACGTCACTGTCGTTTAATATTTTCATAACTGTACATGATGCTTAGGGTATTTATTATCCTGAAACCGTGAAGCCTGGTTGATATCTATCAGAGCTTGATCAGTTCATCCATTCTGACAAAAGCAGGATCATCTGACCTGAAACTGTCAGGATTCTTTCCTCTTGCGACTGCAACCGAAAGTGAAAGCAGCTGGAGTACTATGAGATTCACAAGGGGAGAAAACTCTTCCTGCACTTCCTGAACCACCACCACATTTTTTCCCGCCGAACTTTCCCTGTCAGTGATTTCAATGACACTGGCATTGAGTGATTTCAAAGTTTTTGAAAGATTCTCCATTCTCTCATAAGATTTGCCTGATGAGGTTATACAGATAAAAATATCGTGCGCAAGATCTGCGGCCCTCACCGGCCCATGTATAAGCTGTTCCACCTCATATCCATAAGCCGTTACATAACTGGTTTCCTGCATTTTCAATGCCGCCTCCATGGCAGTTACGGCATTTGGGCCTCCTCCACTTATCCAGATCCTGTGTGAAAAATCCAGTCTCTTTGAAATTTCCGCCAGTTCCTTTTCAAGTTTAAGTGCCTTTTTCAAGGCTTGTAAAACCGGTTCTGCAAGTTTTTCCAAAGAAGTGTTTCCAGAAGTACCCTCCATTTCAGAAGAGACGGCAAGCCTGAGGATAACGGCAACTGCACCTGTCAGGCTTATGGTATGAGCTGAAGATTTTTCCTGTTCCACTGTGGTGAAAATATAGTCCGCATCCCCTTTCTTAATACTGCTTGAAAGTCCCGTGACTGCTACTGTTTTACATCCGGCAGTCTTTGCCTTTTTCAGGGAATCATAACTGTACATCTTGTAGCCCCTGTGACTTATAACAATGACCGTGTCATCTCCGGAAAGTTCTGGCGTATAATTGGAAAACTCGAATGACGAGTATGCCCTGATATTCCTATCTTTAAGGTATTTTTCAAGTATGAACCTGCCAAACAGGGCAGCATGCAGGGAGGACCCTGTCCCTACAAGGAATATATTTTTCGAATTTCTCAGAATATGGGAAACTTCCATATAATCCCGGTTGGCTGATGTGAGTATATTTTTAAAAGCGGCAGGCTGATCCAGTATTGATCTGTGCATGAAATAATCTGTCTGGTCCATATATATCGCTCAAATATATTGGTTGAGATTATGAACCTTTCTGGAAGAAACTGAATTGATACTGAAAACTTTTTCTGCCATAAACTACAGCATTGGAAACCTTGAAATCTCCCATATTCCATGGGAATCTTAATAATAATCCAAGCCCATTGCATATCCATGAAAGTCACACTTATTGGTGGAAACGGCTTTGGAAAACTTCATGGGGAATCATATAAGCAGCTGGGAATAGAGTTTTCAGTTTACGACAGGAATCCAGAAGTGCTTGAATATTACAGGAAAAATTATGGAGTCAGGAACGTTTTTGAAAATATTGATGATGCAATCCATTCTGATTCAGATGTAATTGATATTGTCCTGCCTCACAAAATGCACAGGGAAATATCAACCAGAGCCATGGAACTGGGCAAACATGTCATAATGGAAAAACCGATAGCCACCACTTTTGAAGAGGCAACAGAAATTATAGAAGCATCAGTGAAAAACCATGTGAAATTTATGGTCGCTGAACAGTATAATTTTGATCCATCACTCAACCGGGCAATAGAACTGGTTAAGGAAAACAGTATAGGGAAGGTTCATACCATAGTAGTAAGGGACCAGAGGGAATATAGAAAAACAGGCTGGAGGTCTAAGAAAGACCAGATGGGTGGAGGAGCGCTCATTGATGGGGGGATTCATTACATCGAAACTTTGCTGGACATAGGAGGAGATTACAGGAAAATAGAGTCCTATTCTTATCATGGTGGATCGTCCCTGGAAGGGGAAGACTCTACTGTTGCACTGTTCCATTTTACCAGTGGATCCCATGGTATGTTCCTGTATACATGGGCTTACAGTGAGGCCCCCAGGCTACCGTCCTATGAGATCATCGGAAGTGAAGGAAGCATATATGAGGATGTCCAGTCCAGGCCAATGGAGGAATTTAAAAACATGACTGGGCTGAGGTATGTATATGGGAATCCTGTGCTGAATGGGAAGAAAGTGGAGATTAAAAAAGAGGATGTTTTCAATCTTGAAATAAAGGGATTTATTGATTCGGTTAAAAACAACACTGAAGTGCCGTACAGCCATAATAAGGCCCTGAGAAATTTAAGGGCAATACTTGACATATACAGGAAAGGTGACTGAACTAAATCTTATTGAAACGGACTGCACATTCCATAGCAAGCAGTTCCATTGGATCCAGGATGAATTTCATGGCATCTGACTTTCCAATGGCAACTGGAACTTCACTGCACCCCGCTATGATTTTTCCTGATCCCATATCCCTGAGAGAATCAACCTGTTCCATGAAAAGCTGCTCAGCTTCATCGACTTTTCCAGACTTGACCTTATATATTGCTTCCATGACAGCATCCTGGTTTTCTGGATAGATCAATTCAATGTCTTTTTTGCGAAGGACATCACTGTAGAGACCTGACAGTTTGACTGGTGTGGTACAGATAATTCCTGCCCTGCTATTTTCTGGCAGTTTCTCCGAAGTAATGAGGGGAGCATTCAGTACCTCAACAGTTGTATTTTTATCTATTTCATCAAACCAGATGTGTGCAGTGTTGCATGGAATTGCCATTATGTCACAACCTGCACCTTCAAGAACTTTAGCGCTTTTCAGGAGTTCCGGCAGGGGGGATGTGCCTCCCCTCAGAAAAGCCTCGTTCCTGTCAGGGATCACAGTATTGTTGTACACTACTGCAGGTATCTGATCCTGATCCTTTTCGGCCCCCGTCACCCTGATAAGCTTGTCCATGAAATCTATTGTGGCAGCGGGCCCCATGCCTCCAAGGACACCCAGCAGTTTTGGACTCTCCTCACCGTTGTTTTTCATTCTCTTTCA
>JAJYYD010000077.1 GCA_021801305.1 Thermoplasmata archaeon | reverse complement strand
TGGAATTGAAGATGCAAGAAATTCAAGGTCCTTGACCGGTTTTACTGCTCCGGTTGAGTAGTCGACCCGACTGGCTATTGTGCCGCCTGTGGTTATTATTGTGACATGTGTTCCGCCTTCGCCTATCATTGAGCTGCCATTCTCCGGATTTCCGGAAAGTTTTTTCTGGGGGACATGACTGATGATTTCAATTGAAGATGAGGGAATGGAAAGGTTATAACCATTTTCAAGTTTTATGATCAGTAGATCTTTTTCATGGCTTATGTAGGTGCCTTTCAATACAGAATGACCGTATTTTATCTCAAGAAAGTCTCCCTTTACAAGCTGATCTTCGGGCTTCATCCCTGGTTTATGTTTAATGTCTTAATTAATATTCGATTTCCTGATGATTGAATGAACCAGATAAATCAGAATAGTGATCTCTGAATTGGATTTCCTGAATTTTCGAGTTTTCCAAGGAGTTCAACCGCATTAAGGGGCGCATTGCCATTTGGATGATTGTTGAAATAGACGAATATATCCCCCATCTCCTTCAACGGACTGATCATTTTTGCCAACTTTGCAATTTCTTCCGTTCTGTATCTGTAATTGTATCTTGCCATCGGCATTCCTGTGTGTGATTTCCAGTCTGCAAGGTTTCTTCCATGCAACCTTACATACGCCTTCCCTCCAGACATGAGTATATCTTCCAGTGGTCTCTCCGGACTGTCCAGGGATACCGGAACAGCCCCAAGTTTACTTATTTCTTCATTAAAGCTGCTGCCGCCATAGAGAGAAGTGTGCCTGGGTTCCACCGCATAGGTCAGGGATGATGTATCCAGGGCGCTTATAAGATCGTATACATCGGATATGTTCCTTTCATTGGTGAATGGAGATAGCTGGATCAGGGCTGAGCATAATTTACCAGCAATCTTCATCCTCATAAGAACACGTTCCTCGAAATCGGTCATTGCTTTCCTGCATTCAACCCTGTTTCTCAGGAGAAGATCATGGGTTACAGAGGAGGGAATCTTGACAGAATAAAGAAAGTCCCTGCCTTCTGCCTGCCTTATCCATTTTCCCACAGTCCCATCAGAAGGAAAATTGTAGAATGTTGAGTTTATCTCAACTGTGTTGAAAAATGAAGAATATGCAGTGAAGAGGTTTCTAGTTCCCCTTGGATAGAAGATTCCAGACCATTCCGGATAAGACCACCCGGAACATCCGATTCTAATCAAGTTCACACCGTCATTTGAGAAGTTCTCTTGCTATAATCAGCCTCTGTATCTGGTTTGTGCCCTCATAGATCTGTGTAATTTTTGCATCCCTCATATGCCTCTCAGCGGACAGTTCAGTCGTATACCCATATCCACCAAAAAGCTGGAGTGCTTCAGTAGTGACCTTCATAGCAACATCGGAGGCAAAGAGTTTCGCCATGGATGATATTTTGATGGTATCTTCCTTGTTGTCCCACATCTCAGCAGCCTTGTATGTGATCATTCTTGCAGCTTCAAGCTCAGTTGAAAGATCGGCTATGAGGAACTGTATCCCCTGAAATTCTGAAATCGGCTTCCCAAACTGCTTCCTTCCCTTTATGTATTCTATGGCTTCATCCAGGGCTGACTGTGCTATACCAAGGGCCTGTGCTGCAATCCCTATTCTGCCGGAGTCCAGTGTGTCCATAACAACTTTGAATCCCTTGTTCAATTCCCCCACAAGGTTCTCTTCCGGGACCTCAACATTGTCAAACTCCAGCTCGACAGTGCTGGAACCCCTTATCCCCATTTTCTGGATATCCCTGCTGATCTTGAACCCTTTCATGTCTGAATCCACCACAAATGTGCTGATTCCCCTGTGGCCCTTGCCTGGATCTGTAACCGCATCAACTACAAAAAATTCGGCAATCCTGCCGTTTGATATGAATATCTTTGAACCGTTTATTACGTATCTGTTCCCTTTTTTTTCCGCCCTGGTCCGGATTGAAGCCGCATCGCTTCCAGCCTCCGCCTCCGTTAAGGCAAGCCCGCCAATTGCACCCTGAGCTACTCTTGAAAGATATTTCTTTTTTAGATTCTCGCTTCCGAACATTATTAACGGATCGGCAAAAAGAGTGAGAGCTCCGTCAAGCACCAGAGCCGTACTGGGGCATGCTTTTGATATCTCCTCAATTGATCTCACAAGAAAACTGAAACTGAGGCCTGCTCCCCCATACTCCTTTGGTATGTAAGTTGAGAATAGACCCAGTTCCTTCATCTTCTGTATGATTTTTTCAGGAACAGATTTCTTCTCGTCGATCTCCTTCGCTAGCGGCTTAACTTCTTTTTCAGAAAATTGTTTTATATAGTCCAGAATCTGTTCTTCCTCTTCAGTTAGTTTTATGAGACCCATTTCTACCAGAGGTGAATCTTATACTCGGTTAATATGTTTTTTAGGTTGGCTTCATTGCGTGATGATTTTCCTTTGTTAGCAACCCAGAATATGGGTTCTATAGTTTAGAATCATGGTATTTAAAAAAATAAGATGGACTTCAGGGCTAGACCTGGTTTGAAAGAAGTTCATTTTTCAGGGATTCAAGAAGTTCCGGGAAAATTTTCGCACTTTCTTCGTAACCTTTCTTCCTTGTTTCTATATATGCATTTTTTGCTTTTATGAACCTGTCCTTTTCCTTCTGATCGAATTTGAATTTCAGGTACTGGAGCGTTGACTCAAGAACCTCTGTTGATCTGCCCTCTTCGGGTGTTCCCTTCACCTCATCCCCGTCGAATGTCATGTACACCGTGTTTTCGATTCCGGCCATTTTTGGGAGTTCCCTGACCATTATATCCTGGTTCTCAAATTCGATGAACATCGATACACTGAGTTCATTTTCCATTGGAAGCTGTTCGCTGTATACCTTGATAAGCCTCTTTATCTCAGCCTCATCCTGCACATTTTCGATGAATACCATCTCATTGATCTGGTTTATCACTATATCCCTGGATTCAAAAAGAAAACTGAAAGTCCTGGTTGTTACCCTTCTTCCCCTTTTGTGATTTATAATATTTCTGGTAATTGATTCCCTGCTTTTTTCATAAATTTTTGGTGGGAGTATTTCCTCCCTGGAGATTCCCTGCATTCACTCACCCTCTTACTGCTTCAGTTTTGCAAGGGTGTCTTCATATTTCTTTGCGTGTGATTTTTCTGCCTTTGTAAGTATTTCAAACCAGTGTGCTATCTCCTCGAATTTCTCCTCTCTTGCTGTCTTGGCGAATCCGGGATACATCTGGCTGTATTCATAGGTTTCACCTGCTATTGCAGACTTAAGATTCAATTCCGTGCTGCCTATTGGTTCGCCTGTTACAGGGTCCCCAACTGTCTGGAGGTATTTCATATGCCCGAATGCATGGGCAGTCTCACCATCTGCAGTAGATCTGAAAATTGACGCTATCTCCTGGTATCCTTCTTCGTCAGCTTTCTGTGCGAAGTAAAGATATCTCCTGTTAGCCTGGCTTTCTCCCGCAAAACCCGCCTTGAGGTTTTCCAGAGTCTTCGTGTTTTTTAGTTCCATATTACTCACCTTATTGCTATTTCCACTAAGTATATGAATGTTATTTTTATAGTTGTTATCATTTGATATTTAGATAAAACTACCCAACCGTGAAGCGGCCAGGAAAACAGATAAATCCAGGGGAAGTTCTGTTTCACCGGGAACAAGGGCATAAGTTTCAGAGTTGAATTTGACATTAACCGGCCTTTTAACTTCTATTTTCGAGGTTCTGTCTTTCAGCAGAGGATTCAATGCCTCCACAAGAGGTTCGAATTCCCTCATATGGCTGATCGCCACTGGAATTACCCTCAGCCCACTCTTTCCGTGCAGGCTGTATGGGTATCTTATAAGCCTGTGAACATCAGTTGTGACAGGTTCGTCTATCTCAGCCGTATCCTCTCTCTGCATTGTTGAAATTATGGCCTGCAATATGGCCTGGTCGTCCTTTGTCATGTAATGGTATTTCTCATTTCCAGGTTCCTGCAGGAGGTCCACTTTATTTACCAATTTTTTTCCTATTTTGACTGTTTTCATTCTTCCAAAATATTCTTCAATGTTTTTTCGGCTCCTGAAAACTTTAAGCAGGTTTTCGTCTTTAAATACGCTTTCTTCATTTTCCCTGTATTTTCTGTAGATTTCCATGAACTCCCGGTCTATTTCGTTGATCCATCCCTTTGCATCCTGTGAATACACGACGCCGATCTTCCTGAACTCTTCTGAGATCAGTCCTTCCCCCCGTATGTAATCGGCAATTTCCCTTCTTCCGTCCGAATTGAGGCCATATATACTTTCACTTAATACATGGACATGGTATCCCCTGCCCCCGGAAAAAAAGACTTTCAGGTCGCTTTCATCAAACCCGAAGGTTCCTATCAGGAATTTCTCGATGAGCCTTAATGTAT
>JAJYYD010000126.1 GCA_021801305.1 Thermoplasmata archaeon | reverse complement strand
AACGAGAATATAGAATCAAAAGAAAAGAAGGCAGAAATCACTGTTTTATTTGAAAACAGCAAGTCGGTATTTGCTCTGGCAGATCACGCAAAGACGCTTCTTCTCCTTTTTTCGGATTATGTTATACCTTCAAATGTAAAGGTTGGGTATCTTGCCAGAACACTTCTGAGGAGGTCATTCCGGTACATAGACGATCTAAAATTCAAGGGTGGCCTTGAGACACTTATCAAGATGCACTACGAATTCCTTGGTGATGTGGTAAGAGAATACCCTGAGAAATTCATAAAGGAGATGGTTGCTTCCGAGTATGAAAAATATAGTGAAATGACTGAAAAAGGGAAAAACCTCATTCTCAGAAATTTTGACAGAAAAAAAACCGTTGAGAACGAAGACCTTGTGACAATGTACGATTCAAATGGGCTTGTCCCGTCATTTGTTGCAGAGGTTCTTTCGAAGGAACGGGGCTATACCGTGGATATTCCGGAAGATTTTCAGAGCCAGGTCATAATGAAGCATGAGAAACTAGAAAAATCAAGGGTAAAGAAGATCAAAGCAGAGGAATTTCCGCAGATAGAAACACGTCCACTTTACTATGACGATGCCAACATAGGTGAGTTCAATGCACTTGTCATGTACTCCGGGGATAAAACAATCATTACAAACCAGACAGCTTTTTATCCTGAAGGGGGAGGACAGCCTTATGATCTGGGTTATTTTACGTACGGCAATAAAAAAATAGCCGTGATCAAGGTACACCGTATTGGAAAATCCATAGTACATTACCTGGCTGAAAACATCCCTGTAAAAGCAAAAATAACCGGCCATGTGGACATGAAGAGAAGGAAACAGCTTATGATCCATCATTCCGCCACTCACCTCCTGCTTGGTATAGCCAGACAGACCCTGGGTGAACATGTATGGCAGAGCGGAGTGCAGAAAGATGTTGAAAGGTCAAGAATTGACATAACGCACTACAGGAAGATAAGTGAAAGTGAGATAAAGGAGATAGAAGAAAGGTGCCTGCAGGCAATTATCCAGAACAGGAGAATAAAGGCTGCGTTTCTTGACTGGAACAGTGCGCTTGAGAAATACGGCTTCAGGCTTTTCGAGGGTGGAATACCCGAAAGCAGCAAACTTAGGGTGGTTGAAATAGAAGGAATAGATGCGGAGGGTTGCGGAGGTACACATCTGGACTACACAGGACAGATAGGTTTCATCAAGATAATTTCTGCCGAACCTTTACAGGAAGGCATCCAGAGAATAGTTTTCGCGGCCGGATATTCAGCACTGTCATATGTGCAGGAAATGCAATCAAGGATGGAAACTGTCAGGGGAGAACTCAACGTGGATATTGAACATCTGGAACAAAAGTTCAGGACATCATGGGATGACTATATCTCCCTGAGGAAGAAATGGGATAAAGTACTGAAGGAATCTGTTCAGAGCATGATGGATGCATCATTGAGATTCAATGTTGACGGGATTGAAATTCACCTGCTGGAAGGTACGTTTGGTGAGGATCAGATTACTGAATTTACAAGGATGGCCAATTCCAGCAGGAATTCTATATTCTTCATAAACAACCGCAAGGATTCTCTTTTCGAGGTTACGGTGATTTCAACAGCCGCTGCTGGATCAGATTCCATTATGAGATCTCTTTCCGGTCCTGTCCAAAGCCATTCTGCAGGTTCACAAAGATATGCCAGATTCAATTCCATGCAGAAAATCGATGAAACATTAATAAGGAAGGTTTTGGCTACAGTGAAAAACCAGTGAGGAAATGCTGAAAGAAGAACAGAAGACTGCGGCAAGAAATGCAGTATCTCATTTTTACAGGGTGATTGATGAAAGTGATGATAATGATTCAATAACCTTCAGAGTGGAAAATCCGGAACCCTTCAGTGAAAGCAATTTCAATGCTCTCTTAAACACGATTTCAAAAAAGGGTCTGGTGGCATTCACTGCTGACAGGGATGGAAGCGAGATCGTAATTCTTCCAAAGTCACCGCTGATCAGGGACAGGTTTAACTACCGCTTCATCCTTTTTGTGCTTACATTCATAGCAATATTCTATTTCGGTTATGAATACGTCAGATCGTATTATGGAAACAGCAACATCCTCTGGAACCTTGAAAATTCTGCCCTGTTCTACGTATTGCCTGTATGGACAATCCTCATATCAAAGGAGTTCTCAAAATTCCTGATACTGATAAGGAACAGGCAGACCTACTCCTTCCCCATTTTTATGCCTGACCCAATTGGCATGGGGACCATGGGTCTTATAAACACAAACAGGAACAGCTTCACCTCAAAAAGGTCAATGATTGCATTTTCAGGAATCCCGCTACTCACAGGTTTTGTGATATCAGCAATTTTTCTCGTTGCAGGAAGCCTCCAGACAATCAGCTCACCCCCAAGCAATCCAGTGGTCAGTTCTGTACTTGGAGGATCAGGGTTTCCGGTAGTTTTCCAGGTTATGATATACAGGTTCATACCGTCAAACGGAATTCTGGACCCTCTTGCATTTGCAGGATGGGTGGGGCTTATAGTAAATTCATTCAGTGCCCTTCCTCTAGGATATATGGACGGTGGGATACTTGCATCAGCGCTTTTAGGAAAGAAAGCAATAATTCTCTCCTATGTATCTATACTTGCCATTATTCTTCTGGGCATAGCTTACCCCGCCTGGATAGTCCTTGCAGTATTCGTTCTCCTGTTCGGGCTAAGGGGTCCGGAACCGTTGAACAATGCCTCCAAACTGGGCAGGAACTCCCGGGCAATAGTGGCAGTGGGATTCGCAATTCTCATTATCGGGCTTGTGCCCTTGCCGTATCACGCACCTGACACGCAGTTCCACGTAGACATAGCGCAGAATCATGCTGTAATAGTCAACGGCACGGGAAACAGCACATGTTTCAATCTGTCCATAACAAACGATGGATCATCTGTGATCTCTCCGGCATTCCAGGTTTCTCCAAATATACCTTTCAAGGCCGAAAGCATGGAAAAGGCAATATCGTCAGGGTCATCACTTGATTACAGCCTGAAATTCAATACAAGCAGCCTCAGGAAAGATGGCATTTACGATTACAACCTTTCAGCATCCAGTGGAACTTTCAAGCAAACTGTCCAGCTGGAGATCCTTATGGTCAATATTTCACAACCTGTCTCTTTCGACACCTCAAATCCACTTAAGGAAAACGTTTCGGTTGGAAAAATATTCCAGCTGGAGTTTATAAATTCCGGCTTTACCGGGAACAACTCCACATTCACCATATTGTCAATCGGAGAGGAAAATTTCTCCTATACTCTTTATACTGACAGCATGCAGGCAAATATAACTTTCAGGGGAATGGCTCAGTTGGCGCTCGGACAGATAACTCTTGCGGAGGGAAAATCCTACAGTCTGGATCTGGAAGCAAGAACAAATTTCACTACATGGACCATAGTGGGCTATAATAATAATTTCCAGGCTGCTATAGCTATTCTTAGCGAAGGCAAAAGCTGAATAGCTTCGGCACGGTGCTGCTTATGGCAATGAGAGTGGCTTTCATGGTTAATCCCCTGGCGGGACTTGGGACCATAACGAACGAGAAGGGATCAGACCATCTGGCTCTGGAAGACTGCAGGAGTTCAGTTTCAATACCCGTGGCTAAAGTATTCATTACAAAAGTCAAGGACCTTGACATCCATTTTATAACTGCAGGAGGTTGCATGGGAGGGGACATATTTTCAAAACTTGCAATCGGTGAAGCAGAAATCCTCCCGGGACCATCTAAAACCAGCCGGAGATCCGATACTGTTGAATTTATTGAAAGAATCAATTCCATGAATCCTGACCTTGTGGTTTTCGTAGGGGGAGATGGAACCGCCAGAGATATTTCTGGTGTACTGAAGCACGGAATCCCACTGATGGGAATACCGGCAGGTGTCAAGATGTACAGCTCTGTATTTGCGCTGTCTGTTCAACATGGAGCCGATCTTCTGAAAAACATTTGCGATCAGCATAGCATCAGTGCAAAGCCAGGGGACGTTGTAGATATTGACGAATCAGATTACAGGAAAGGGAAACTTAATTTGAGGGTATTCGGAACAGTTCTAATACCGGAATCTCCGCAGATAATAGGCATCGGGAAAGCGGAGTATTCCATTGGTGATCTTGAGGGCATAGTGGACTATATAGTCGAAAAGATGGATCCTGACACCAGTTATATAATAGGGCCAGGGAGCACATGCAAGGCAATATGCAGGCATTTTGGAATGATTACCAATGATCTGGGTTTCGACATCATTAAGCAGGGCAAACTTATGGCAGAGGATGCTGATAGTAGTTCTATTCTCAAGGCAGCTGAAAATGGAAAAACTATCTTGTTTCTCTCCCCAATCGGTGGACAGGGTTTCCTCCTAGGCAGAGGCAACAGGCAGATAAC
>JAJYYD010000142.1 GCA_021801305.1 Thermoplasmata archaeon | reverse complement strand
TGGAGAAAACAAAAGTACTTTCGATCTCACCACTCTTGCTATTTATCTCCTGAGACCATTTTTTAATGGAATCGTGTCTATCTATCATGAGTTTTCCAAAGTCACTGCTGTCAATTGACCTGTCTCCTATAAGCCTTAGATAAATGAAGTCTGATGTTATAACCGCAGGAACCTTTGCCATTGGGATGTCTGCCCATGCCAACGCAATTTTATTGGACTCCAGCTGCCTGAATAGTTCCTCCCTGAACCATGAATTATCCCTGAACTCAATAGCAAACCTGATGTCATCTGGAAGCATTTTTATAAAATTCCTGAGCGTATCAAAGCTGTTGCTGTAGGTTACAAAAGACGGCAACTGCACCAGGACCGGCCCAAGTTTTTTACCGAGTAGTTTTATGGGATCAAGAAAATCCAGAATCTCCCTGTTATCTACGTTGAGGCCCCTTTTATGAGTAATTTCTCCAGGAAATTTGGGGGAAAAGAGAAAGTTTTCCGGGGTTGCATCTCTCCACCTGATCACAGTATTTTTATCAGGCACTCTGTAATAGGAGGAATCTATCTCGACTGCATCAAATACTCTAGAGTACAGTTTCAGGAAATCTGAGGAGGAAACTCCCCTGGGATAAAACGGTCCAACCCATGAACTGTAACTCCAACCGGAACAACCTGTCCTGATTTTCATGATCTTCCACCATATTATTTCCTGCAAATCATCCGTTATCTAATTGGAGGGTTGTTTATATTTAACCTGTAAATAACCTTTAAGAGTTAGTGAAGCACAGGGAGGACTCCTATAAAGATGTAACATTAGAAGCGATCTTTTCGCTCAAGTCGATTGGGAATGCTAAAATTAAGCCTGAATACATGAAATCTCGTATTAAATATGATCTACCTTTAAAGATGCGCGGGGAGAGGGATTCGAACCCTCGCTCTCATAGAGAAACAGCTTAGCAGGCTGCCGCCGTACCGCTGGGCCATCCCCGCCTACGAACTGAATCTATCCTGGAGATCATTAGCGACCTGTTCCAGAACTTCCTCAAAATCCTCATTCTCCAGAGTCAGAACTTCTCCTGTAGGTAAAAAAATCTTAGCGTAATACATCTCTCCATCCTTGGAAATTTCTACCTCTGCCAGTTTGTCTCCCATAATATCAAACCGTTAATTGCTGGCGGTATATTATATTTTCACAGATTGCTCAATACAAATAGCCTGTTAACATGTAACATTGAATCGATAAATTATTCTTTTACCGTAACATTATTGTTTATGATCAATGCTGAAGAAAAGAGTGTAGACAGGGAGTTCATTATTGAAAATGCCAAGAGGCTGATTCCCATAAAATCAATTTCTCCTGAATCTGGAGGAGACGGGGAATCCAGGAGAGCAGCTGAGATATGCAGGATTCTTGATGAGCTGGGCTATTCTGACTATAAAAAATATGAGACCACTGACAGGAATGGTGTTGTAAGGCCAAGCGTGATTCTCAAGGTTGGGAACCGTGAAAAAACACTCTGGATAATCTCACATATAGACACAGTTCCGGTTGGCGAGATAAATCTCTGGAAACACAAGCCCTTTGAGGCCACAGTTGAAGGCAACAGGATATACGGAAGGGGATCTTCCGATGACGGACAGGCCGTATTCCTTTCAATGCTTCTTTTGAAGAACCTTAAAAAAGAGAATCTAAGATATAATTTGGGACTTGCTTTCGTGGCAGACGAGGAAGTTGGAAGCAAGTATGGCATCAGCTTCCTTCTTGAAAAGGACATATTTGGGAAGGACGACCTTTTCCTTGTCCCCGATGCTGGGACGGAGGACGGCCTGGAGATAGAAATTGCGGAAAAGAGTATTCTGTGGATTAAGTTCAAGATAGTCGGCAAGCAGTATCACGCCAGCATGCCCTCTGAGGCAATTAATGCAAACCGGGAGACCATGAAGTTCATACTGCAGCTTGATGAAATGCTTCATACAAGATATCCTGACACTTCCGATATATTCGATCCGCCTTATTCAACATTTGAACCTACCAAGCATGAAAAAAATGTGGACAACGTGAACACAATTCCCGGTGTTGAGGTCCAGTACGTTGACTGCAGGATTTTGCCAAAATATGATCTTGATTACGTGATAGACGACATTGACAGCCTCATCAAGAACTTCCACAAGACAAGCAAGGCAAGGGTTTCATATGAACTGTTCCAGAAAGAGCAGGCCCCTTTTCCCACAGATGAAAATTCAACTGTAGTCAAAGAGCTGAAAGATGCCATCCGGAAGGTGAAGGGAAAAGAACCCAGAGTTGTGGGAATAGGTGGAGGAACATGCGCTGCCTTCTTCAGGAGGAAAGGCATGGATGCAGCGGTATGGAGCACAACCGTGAAAGAGGTTGCACACCAGCCCGATGAATACTGCATTGTTGATCATATACTGGGAGACCAGAAAGTCATAGAGGAAATGATCTACTCCAGCTAGATCATGCATCCTCGTCAGTTTTTGCAAGATCCCGGATCCTGTTTACTCCGTCAATCTCGTTTATTATTTCCGCAACACTTTCAGGCACGTCCTTTTTCCAGTCCTTGCCATCGATCATTTTTTCCCTGATCCTTGTTCCAGACCAGAAGTCCCTGTTGATCAGCCCCATTGAGGTGACCTCGTATCCCTTCTCCATAAAGAGCCTCCTTACAAGGGAGTTGTTGGTGTAAACACGGTTAAACCTGGGTGTCAGGGATTCAACATGGGCAACCCACAGGGGATTGGAATTGACATCCTCAATAGGAACCAGGTAATAATCGTAAAGCCCCTCCCTTTCAAGGGTTGTAGTGATCATGAGATGTCTTTCCCCTGCAGTGAAAGGATCCTTAAGGGTATGTGAATACTGTGCGCTTCCTATACCTATTATAACGGATGAATTCTCCTTCAGAATAGACTTGATGACTTCAAGATGGCCATTGTGGAATGGCTGAAACCTCCCGACAACAAATGCTCTTGTCATAGCTGATCCCATCCCTCAGATTCTCCTGATCCCTATTCTGACAGATTCTCCCTCTATGTCCCAATCCTTCCCTTCTTCTGGCTCCCCTGTTGATATCTTTGTCGAAAGGGTCTCGTTGCTGATTGCTTCCCTGAAATACTTCAGGCTCAGTTCCTGCCTTTTACCGGGTGATATTACCGTTTCGATCTTTGCGTCATAGGGAAGATTTGCCTCCTTCCTCATGACCTGTATCCTTCTTATGATCTCACGTGCAAATCCTTCTGCCTCAAGCTTCTCGTCCAGTTCCAGGTTTATGAACACCTCTGTACCGGACCTGTCGTCTTTTGTATATGCATAACCCGGTTTCGGTGATTCTATTATCTTCAGCAGATCACCGTTCAGAACTTCGCCGTTCACCGTTACCTCGCCGTCTTTTAGAAAAGCTTCCAGGAATTTCCCGTCATTCTCCACGGCATTCTTCACGCTGTTCGTCTTGCCCCGCAGTATGGGGGCTGCCTTCTGGAGAACCAGTCCAAGCTTCATTTCAAGAGGTTTCTCGGTCTCGCCTATGAGTTTTACCTCTCTTGCATTCATCTCCGGTTCAAGTATCTCCAGAAGGTCTCTGCTCATCTCCTCCTGTGAACTTATGAGAATCTCCTTCAGGGGCTGCCTGTTCTTTATGTTACTCTCCTGCCTGACTCTTCTCAGGAGTTCCAGCGATATATAGGCGTTTTCAAGAGATTTTTCAAGTTCCAGGTCTATGAGTCCTGGATCCGCACCAGGATAAGCCTGGAAGTGTATGCTCTCTCCATCGCTGCCTAATTTCCTGTACATGTAATCTGAATAGAACGGAGCGATGGGTGCCAGCATTTTTAGTATCATTTCCATTGAATAAACCAGTGTTGAATATGCTGCTTTCTTCTCCTGGTTGAAATCCTCAGACCAGAATCTTTTCCTTGAAAGCCTGAGATAAAAATTGGAGAACCGATCTATAAGATCTTCTATGTCGCGCAAGGCAAGATGAACATCGAAGCTGTCCATGTTTTTCCTGGCGGATTCTATGGTGGAATTGACCCTTGACAGAAGCCACCTGTCCAGCATGTTACTGGACTTTAACAATCCTGTATACCTGTATCCATCAAGGTTTGCGTTTGAAGCGAAGAAAGAGTATATGTTTGAAAGTGTCCCCAGTATTTTTCTTGATGTGTCCCTTATGAACTTCTTGTCAAGCATCTTTGGCTTCCAGGGAGCTCCCTGGAAGAAGAACAGCCTTGCCGGGTCGGCACCGAATTCAGTGATGAGGTCCAGTGCGTATACCGAATTTCCCTTGCTCTTGCTCATCTTCCTTCCCTGCTCATCCAGGATAAAATCTATTGTGAATGCATTCCTGTACGCATTTTTTCCAAACAGAAGAGATGATATGACGTGCATTGTATAGAACCAGCCTCTTGTCTGGTCTATGGCTTCCGTTATGAAATCAACCGGGATTGAGGCATCAGGATCGAATTCATG
>JAJYYD010000082.1 GCA_021801305.1 Thermoplasmata archaeon | reverse complement strand
GATGAAAACAGGGCTTTCCGAAAGGCACTGGAGGACAAGATTGTCAACACTGTTTCCTTCTATGGATCTGTGGATTCCAGTTCGGCTGCAAAAGAACAGCTTAAGAAGAATATCCCGTTATTCGATTCCTCGACACTATTTTACACACTTACACTTGAACCGTCCATTGATCTCAAGAAGGAGAGCGGAAATTCCGTGGAATATCCTACAGTCTATTCAAATATACCCCTTGCAAACCTCTACTTTATGAGGGACCAGCAGGCGGTATCATCTGGTGGAGTGATAGTTGGGAACATGAAGCGAAGGCAGAGGATGAAGGAACCGGAACTTACTGAATTTATTTTCAGGAAAGCTCTTGGCCAGGATAATCTTGTAAGGATTTCCGGTGATGGCCTGTTTGAAGGCGGGGATTTTATTCCAGCCGGAAGGTTCTGCCTCATAGGCGTAGGAACAAGGACTAATATGGAGGGTGCAATGCAGGCAATGAGATCTGGACTTATGGATTTTGATGAAGTTTGCGTGGTGGAAAACCCAGTATACGATTTCATGGAGGAAGATCGTGATCCAATGGTGAACATGCATCTTGACACTTTTTTCAATATAGCAGCTGATGGAGTCGCAGTTACCTCGGTGGAACTATGCAAAAAAGCCAGGGTCACAATCTTTGGAAGGACTGGAAATGAATATATTAAAGAAAGGGAAAGCACCCTTTATGAATACCTCATGGAGAAAAGCTTCAATTTCGTGGATCTCAGCATAGCTGAACAGATGAGTTATTCATCAAATTTTCTCACACTGAGGAACGGGACAATAGTGGCTGTAAACGCACCCGTTGTCCTGAAAAAACTCCTTAATATAGGAGTGTTCCCTGAAAATCTCCAGAATGCAATAAAACAGGAACTGGCTTCTGTTAATGAGAAAGACCTCTTTCCTTTCAGCAAGCGGGTCAGGGAGACAGGAATTGAAAGTATCGTGGTCAACCTGAACGAGCTCACCGGTGGTTACGGGGGTGCGCACTGCATGACCGCAGCCCTGAAAAGGTGACATTCCTGTCTGAAGAGATTCATACCCTGAAATGTTTAATTTTTGGCATTAAATTTAATCGAAAGGTTTAACTTTGCTTTTCTATTACGAGGGTACCACGTATAATTCAAGATTTAGAGGGATTTAATGGCAAGAGAAAAAGGTCAGAGGAAAGGCAGGGATAAGTGGAAGGAAAAATCATGGTACACCATAATGTCGCCAGACTATATGGGAGGCAAGGAGCTTACGGTGAGCCCCAGCTCGGATGAAACTTCCATGGTTGGCAGGCATATTGAAGTATCTATTGCTGATTTAACAGGTAATTTCAAGAAGTCAAATGCAAAAGTTATCTTCAGGGTGGATTCCTGCCAGGGAAGTAAATGCAGCACAACCTTTATAGGTCATTCCATTAGTGATGATTATATCAAACGAATGGTAAGAAGAAGAAAAGAGAGAATAGATATCATAAAAACTTTCAAGCTCCAGGATGGTTTTGAAGCTGCGGTAAAAATTGTTGTAGTGACTGACGGGAAACTTACAAACACGAAAAGGCTTGAAATAAGAAACACAATCAGCGAGTTCCTCAAGAACAGGCTTGAGAACACATCTCCTGCTGACACCGCCAAATACGTCATAGGCGATGATATATACAACGATATAGTGGCTGCCACAAAGGATGTTTATCCGATAAAGAAACTTGAAGTGAGAAAATCGGAGTTTTTTACATCCGGTGAAAACAGAACCATGACAAGCGTTCAGGAAGAAAACCAGACACCTGAACAGGTTTAATATTTTCAGGGCCGGGGTGGCTCAGTTGGTAGAGCGCCGGACTCATAAGTTTTTTTTAAAGCTGAGAAATCCGGAGGCCTCGGGTTCAACCCCCGATCCCGGCATACGGAATTTAGTTTGACATCACATTGCGTTTTAGGTAACTTGATTGAATTATGCCACGTTGATCAGAACCGAAACCTGGTCATTTTGCCCAAAAAGGGTGAATTAAAAAAGACTATATGCTGAATAGGCATGGTACAAAAGATCATAAAGAAAGACTGGAAGTTTATTTCAGTTTTCCCGAATAGGTGATTTAATTGGTAGACAAAGTAACATACAGGAGATACCGGTGGATTGTCAACTCTACCATAGCAGCATTACTTGTTATGTTAATCTATGTCTTCCTTGGTTCAGTTCTCGTCGGTTCATTTTCGTCAGGCAGATTACAGTTGCTTTTCTATAGCTCAGGGGTTTACAATTCGTATGGGTTTCTCTTAACCCCGATATATGCTTTTGCTTTCTGGCTGATAGTTATTTTAGGTATCTACTCTGCAGCCATAACAGGAAGAAATGGTAAGCTGTTGAAACTGGCACCCATGTACATTCCAATTTCTTTTCTCGCAACTATGGCCAGCGTTGGTATTGTTATAGTCATGGATGGTTTTTCTGTTCTCCTATTTTCTAAAGGTGTCCCATTCCAATTCTCTGAATTGAGGATTGCATTACTCCTTCAAACACACCTGTACAATCTCTTCCAGTTGTCATATTTCCTTCTGGACATGCTTTTTTGGTTCATCTTTTTCATTTCCATAGGACTAATTTTCTTCCTTTTTCAAAAACGTGGCATCCAACATCATGGGAAATTTTTCCACTGAGTCACGACTAAATAACCTTTACTTAAGCCGCCATAAAAACCAATGCAAAAATGATTAGGATACTCAAAGCTGGATTCAATCTTCTTAGGATCCATCCTCATAGTGCATTATTTTATTACTTTTTTATGGTTAAATATGTTTATTAACCAAAGCTTGTTAAGTTATCACATGGATCGTCCATCGATTCTGGTAGAGAATCTTTTCAAGAATTATGGGCAGACAAGAGCTCTTGATGGGGTTGATCTGAAGATCAACCCTGGGGAGATGTTTGGCCTCCTAGGCCCCAACGGGTCCGGAAAAACCACTCTCCTGAAAATATTGTGTTCTGTCCTTGATTACACCTCCGGTAATGTGGAAGTCTCCGGACTGAATGTCTTAAGAGATTCAATGCAGATCAGGAAGATAATTGGGTATGTACCTGAAACCCCTGTTCTGTACGAGTCCCTTACTGCATCGGAGTACCTTGACTTTATTGGCTGGATAAGGAGGATAGACCATGAATCTATTGAGAAAAAGAAGGACAGATTTGCAAGAGCATTCGAAATAGAGGATAAGATGGACACCTTCGTAGGTTCGCTTTCTTTCGGGACAAAACAGAAAGTGGCAATAATATCTTCTCTGCTGCATGACCCCCCTCTTATAATAATGGACGAAGCAATGAATGGCCTTGACCCCAGGTCTGCAAGAATACTAAAGGATTTGCTCTCTGAGTACGCTTCCAGGGGACGCACGATTATATTTTCAACCCACATTCTGGAGGTTGCGGAGAGCCTATGCAGCAGGCTTGCGATTATTTACAGGGGAAACATTGTGGACTCCGGAACTCCGGGAGATCTTAAGTCCAGGTCGGGAGGCCGAAAGCTTGAGGATATCTTCCTGGAAGCTACAAACAGCAACGACCTGAATATGGTTGTAAATTCCCTGAAGGAGACAATCCTGCAATGAAGGTCAGAATACTGGAGTTGAGCAGGAGACTGGTTATTGAAGAGCGTTTCATTGCCATCAAGAACCTTCCAAGATTTATTCGCAGGACAGGCGGATCTGCAACTGAAGGCAAAAGGTATATAGACCGGCAGATCTTTTTCGGATACAACGTTTCAGTTGCTGCAATGATAGCATTCTCTGCCCTTCTCACTGTCACCCAGGTTCGGCTCCCTTATCATCTGGCACATATCCAGACCCTTTCACTGGTCCTTTATTCTTACATATTTCTTATAAGCCTTTACAGTTTCCTGATGCATGCCAATGTGGTGATTTCATACAAACTTATGGAACCCCTGAAACTACTTCCCACTGACATGGAAAATTCAGTTTTGCCTTTGTCATGGTTTATCTTCACAGGTTCACCAAGCCTGTTTGTCATAATACCCCCACTAACTGCATATATATGGTATACAGGCAATATCTATTCTGTCTTCTATGGCATTACCTGGGCATTCATAATGCTGGTCCTTGGCTATTCAGCAGGAAGTGCCATGGTGTTTGCGCTTAACGGTAAAAATAAAGAGAAAAGACATTTGAAGAATGGCGTGATTGCCAACATTGTCAGGGTTTCTCTTTTCATCCTGGTTTTTGCACTGTTCGAGGTTGCAATGCAGATACCTCAGGAAATACCTATTCTTCCAGTTATAGCAAGTTTCCCGCTGTATATGGCAGTGCCCCTTCTAGGAATACCATACATTGTGTTCTCCCTTGGAGAGTCCCTTTCCTTTATGTATTTTGGAATTGCCATAACACTCCTTTATGTTCTGGTGGCCACCTTTTCTTTCAGGTTCATAAATAAGAGGACGATCAGGAAAATAATCAGGATTGAGATGGAACAGGCACAGTCATTTTCACCTTCCAGAAAAAATGGCAA
>JAJYYD010000007.1 GCA_021801305.1 Thermoplasmata archaeon | reverse complement strand
CAAAAGTAACATTTTCCGGACACAATTTCAAGCCCGTTGAATTCGGGTCACGTGGACTGTGCACCATTGACAAGAACGCTCTTGAGAAGTCAATGGTTGAGGCGATGAAAACCAGAAGGGAAATCATTACAGGCAGGCATGACCTGATTGTGGATGCTACCGGCGTATCCCGGCATTATTTAGGAAAGCCTTCATCTGATCTTCTTATGCCGGCCAGAGAATACCTCACAGATTCTGCTGATCACCAGGATTTTTATTTCCATTTCTTTGAAGGAGGAAAGGGTTATTACTGGGAGTTCCCCCTGGGAGATCATTTTCACATTGGATCCGGGGCAGTTGATCTTGATGTGCTGGATTCTTCCCTTAGACCTGTTCCCCATCTGCGGGTAACAGGAAGAAAGATCCGTCTCAAGCCTCTTTTTGATCAGATCTCAAATGGCAATGTCATTGGAATTGGAGAGGCAATAGGCACAGTATCGCCAATAACCGGAGAAGGGATAATCCCGTCGCTGAAATCAGCGGAGATACTTTTCCAGTGCCTCAGGAAATATGATGATCTGGAAGAGGTTGGGGCAAAATATTCAGTCGAAATATTGAAGAATTTTGGGCCCTACCTGGATCTTTACAGCCTGCTGACAAAGGTCCAGAAGGGGGAGAACCTTCAGTTCCAGGACTTGAAGGCTGCGCTCCTAGCCCGGAAGGATTTAAGGAATTTCGGAATTGATTTCAAGGTTACAAAAGTGGCAAGGCATTTCCTGAGATAAACTTCAGGAATTATTTTACACCGCCGTCCACGGGTATCATTGCATCCGTTGTGGCCCCGAAGGCTTCCTCGTTGATTAGTGCAAGAAGAACGTTTGCCACATGTTCCGGAAGGACTTCTCTTCTCAGGAGGTTCTGTGTCTTGTATTCCTCAACTGTCTGTCCCTTAGCCCTGGCCCTTGCTTCAAGGACACCATTTTCCCAGATCTTCGAACCTTTGAAAACTTTGTCAGGGTTTATGATATTGGCCCTTATGCCGTATTTTCCGCCCTCCTTTGCAACGTAGTGGCACACATATGCAGCAAAAGCCTTTGAAGCCCCATATGAAGTCATTTCAGGCCCGGGATTGGTGAGATTCTTGGTAATGTTGAATACAATGTTCCCGCCAATACCCTGTTCCTTCATAATCCTGAAAGCTTCCTGTGAGATAAGGAATGATCCTCTCCCGATGATTGCATAGTGCCTGTCCAGATCCTTTACATCAAGCTCTTCAATAGGAGCTGATTTAAGTATGCCTGCATTGTTGAATACTATGTCCACTCCACCAAATTCTTTCCTTATTCTGCGGAACATATCCCTTATTGCCTGTTCACTGGATATGTCGAGCACGTATGGGAATACGGGAGATTTTGTCTCTGCTTCTATCTCCTGTGCCCTTCTTGAGATTTCCGGGTCGATATCACATACCACGACTGCTGATCCGTTCTGTGCAAGTTTAAGGGCCGCCACGTAGCCAATTCCGTTCGCAGCACCTGTAACAACTGAAATACAGCCCTGCAATGGCATAGGCTTGAATTTTTTCAGCTTTGCCTCTTCCAGTGTCCAGTATTCCATGCTGTATGACTGTTGCAGGCTTATGAATTTCTGCCCGGAAAGTCTTTCTGCGATGGAGTTGACCTTCATTGAATGCACAAACTGGTCCCTGACTATGACCGCTTCTTTTTCAGATATGCCTGAAGTGATTATTCCAGTTCCTCTCACAACAATAACTGGCGGGAATGGATCGTGCATGGGGAAATCTGATACGTACCTCCTGTATTCCTCTTCATATTTTTTTTCATATTCCACTATCTGCTTTCCCAGCTGTTCAAGATCTGAACAGTAAAGGTAGTCATGCTTGGTCCTTATTATCATGTCAGGGGTTGCTGGCCCCCTACCGGTGAATTTTTCAGCCTCTTCCGATGAGGCGATCTCCACAGCCTCAGGAGAAGTGTCAAGGTGAAGTATCTTTTTTGATCTTTTTGAAAGCATCCCCCTTATGGCCGGAAGTGAATCTGTAAGCAATTCCAGGCTTGATTCCCCGAATTTTGAAGTGAATATACTTCCCCTCACATTTTTATTTATGAATTCCTCCGCGGTGGTAACTATCCTGATATGCCTTTCGTAACTCTCCTTTGCACTGTCGCCGAAAGTGAACAGCCCATGCTTCTCAAGTATAATGCCCTCTGTTTCAGGACCGATTGACCCAAGCCTTTCAAGGACACTTCTGGCAAGTTCAAAACCTGGCGGAAAATAGGGGATTACAACCACATTTCCGAATATGGACCTGATCTCCTCTTCGGAAACATTTCTGTTGGTTATTGCAAGTATGCTGTCTGCGTGTGAGTGATCAACAAATTTGAATGGCAGGAAGGCGTGAAGAAATGTCTCGACTGATGGTGAGGGTTCAGATGGATCAACCATGCTCTTTTTCATAAAGTCAACCATCTCCTGATCAGACATCCCGGGAATGATCTTTGCGGAAATAAGATCGTCCATCCTGAGGCCAGTAAAGCCGTCCCTTTTTATGGTTGCAAGATCAGAACCGCTTCCCTTGACCCTCAATACAGAAGCTTTCTTTCCTGTATGAAGAGTTTCTTCCGTCTTCACAGATGTGTTTCCTCCGCCATGAAGCACAAGATCCGGGACTGAACCGAGTAAATGCGATGAATATACCCTCTGGTCGAGATCATCCTTGAAAGTCCGGTTTTCCCATTTAGATTGCATGAACCTTTATTGGGGGGATTTATAAATTATTTCTCAGGGTCACTGCAGCACTATTGAAGGCCTTCCAGGCCACGCAGTCTTTTTAGATTTCCCCGGATCATCAACAACAACTTCCACATTGCATCCAATGGCGGCAGAAATATAATCCCTGCTGCCCTGAAGAAGCGAGAACTCATCCTTGACCTTCTGGGAAATACGCTTCCTGTTTTTCATGAATTCCGGCACAAACTGTTTCTCCCATGGATCAAGGTTCCTTGTTCCTTCCCGGTTTATTCTGGCTACCATTTCAGCGAGCTTGTCTCCTGCAACACTTATGACAACTTTTGAAGGCGATAATCCGGTGGCTCTTCCGATCTCCCTTATGTCCCCAATAATCTCCTGGATATATTCCTCTTCGGATATTGTTGCATCCTCCCATCCTTCCATTACGGGTTTGTCCAGGCCTGCCAGGCTGACAAAACTGTCCTGTATATACCTGTGCCAGTACTCTTCAGAAGTATGAGGTATGAAAACTGACATTGAAATGAGCCATTCCTTCATAATTATGCTCAGGAGAGAATTCCTGCCTGCACCCCTTGATTCAGCATATTTAAGATCATTCATGACATCGTAGAACATGGTTATGGCGGCATTTCGAAGGTTGTAGCTTTCCATACTGTCCATGAATGCTGAGAGATTTTTCCTGAAGCGTGCTTCAAACCATTTTTCAGGGCCTGTGCCTGCCGGGTCAGCGCGCTGGAAATTCTCCATGATCTCCAAAAAATTCTCATATTTCCTTATGACTGCTGAAAGATCTTCCTCATTCCAGTCCAGCGTCGATCCTATGTCAGCAGAAACTGCCACGTAAAGCCTGTATATATCTGCTGAATATTTTCTTGTTATGCTCAGCAGAGAGATCACGTTTCCCTTGCTCTTGGATATTTTTGAGCCGTTTGAAACGACAAGGCTGGATACAACCAGACCTCCAGGAAGATCCTTTCCCTTGAAAAGAGCGGCATGATTCATTACGTAAAATGCAAGATGATTGCTCATGTGCGGATATGCCGTAAGCCTAACGTCAACCCCGTACCAGTAATCCCTTGCTTCCCTTGCTTCCTTCATTATCCCACGAACATTTTCTGGAACTTCTTCTGGAACCCTGTCGGAATAACCGTAAATATATTCCATGACCTGGCTGTCAAGGTTTCCCATGACCTCTTTTAACTTCTTCAGCTGTCTGATATTGGTATAAACTTCCGGGTAAATGGTGGAATCCGATAGAGATTCTATGACCCACCTTGGATCCATAGGAAGCTTTGTCCCAAGGCCCCGCCTCCTGGCACATGGCCTCTCCCTGAGCCAGTCTATGGCATCAAGCATGTTTTTCCTGTAGAATTCAGGATAAAACATCATGCTTCCTGCAAGCCTGCGGGAGGATTCTTTCCACCACCCAACTCCGTAGTCTATGAACCACTGATCCCGAAGAACTGCCACTATGACTTTTGAACCTGACCTTGTCTCTGCTTTTCTGGAGGTCTCGTAAAGGATGAATGCATCACCGGATGCCATGAGATCGTTTTTAATGAGGTCTCTTGCTTCTTTTACGCTCTTACCAGAGTATTTGCCGTTGTTTTCAGACATTTTTCCCTTGTAATACTCTTCCCTGTACAGAAACTGGGTGGCTTCTTTTATCCTTCCGGCATCCTCAAGCCTATTTATGCCATATGATTTGATAATGGCTTCCATGCCGGTTTTCCTGGAATCGATCTCTATGATGACAGGAACATTCAGATTTTCTCCCATATCCATTCTGGCAACATAGTCCCATA
>JAJYYD010000011.1 GCA_021801305.1 Thermoplasmata archaeon | reverse complement strand
ATCTGGGCATGTTCCCTCTTGTCCTGCGTATAGTTGTATACGCCTGGCCACACAACAAGCCATATGAAAAAAGAACCTCCGATGAAGATCATTGCGGCAAAGATGTGAATCCAAAGGACCACAATATCCAGCAACAGCATTATCCGCAATAACGTCGGGATAATTTAATTTTTATGAGTTCCTTAGGATCTAATACTGACCATAATCATGAAGAGTTAAAGATTTTAGGATTTGAGCAATCATGATCCGTGAAAAAACAGGACCTCCTAAACAGAAGAGTTCGCGATCTTAAAATCGGCCCGGAAACAACTATCAGGGAACTTATGGAATCTTTCAGGGATATTGGTGGCTTCACTGCAGCAAAGGTAAGGAACGGATATGACATCCTCAAGAAGATGTTCAGTGAGGAAAACACAACATTCCTGTCGTTTCCTGCTGACATAATATCCACGGGAACCAGGGGAATTATAAATGATCTTGTAAAGAAGAGGCTCGTTGATGTAATTATAACCACAAACGGAATGCTTGATCATGATATCGCAAGAACTTACACGGATTACTATTCCGGAAGCTTTGACTTCAGCGACAGGGAGTTGAGGAGGATAGGCATAAACAGGCTGGGAAATGTGTTCATACCCGATGAAAGCTACGGCATCATAATTGAGGAGAAGGTTGGAAGCATCATCGAGGATCTCTACTCAGTAAAGAAGGAGTGGAGTGCAGTAGAATTCATCAAGGAAGCAGGCCTGAGGATAAACAATAAGGATTCCATCCTGTACAATGCTGCAAAGAATGATATTCCAGTCTTTGTGCCAGGCATAACAGATGGTTCGTTCGGTTCACAGCTATGGTCATTTTATGAAAGGAACAGGGATTTCAAGATTAACCTGCTTGCAGATGAGCACATGTTATCTGACATAATATTTGAGGCAAAGAAGACAGGAGCACTCATGGTCGGGGGCGGCATATCCAAGCACCACACAATATGGTGGAACCAGTTCAGGGGAGGACTGGATTATGCGGTATATGTGACAACAGCTCAGGAATATGACGGATCACTTTCAGGAGCGAAACTTGAAGAGGCTATTTCGTGGAAAAAAATCAAGGAAGACGCCGAGTTCGCGAACATATATGGAGATGCCACCGTGATACTTCCGCTTCTTCTGGGACCTTTCCTCTGAAGGCCAGATGGATATTTTCAGATGTATTTGAGCCATTCCATTATGGGGTCATCCTCATCCTGCATATCGCTTGAGGTTTCCCCGAATGCACTTACCGTCGTGAATCTGTAAAAGTATATCCTTCCATTTTCCTCCTTCCCGTACATTATATGTTCAACGCTCTGCCCTTCCGGCAGGTGTCCCATTGCTTCAGGGAATTCTGGGGAAAACCTCAGTTCCACCATTCCTTCATGCTCGTAAAGTGTATATGAATTGGTTGATGCCACGTAGTCTTTGAGTTTTTTTGCATCTATTGATGGTCCCATCTTTTAATATTGCACTCCTCTATTTACAGGTATTTGTTTTCAGCCATGCAAAGCCATAATATTCTGTTCAACATCATAATTTCATGTATTACATAACAGAGGAGGAGGTTGACCGGAACCTCAAGATGGAGGAAGTTGTCGATGCCCTGCAAGATGCATTTGTTCATTATGGAAAGGGAAGAGCCATGGCATCCCCGAGAGACAGGATCATACTTGATGGAACAGTTTACAACACCATGCCGGCAATAGACACTGAACTTGGCATAGCTGGCATGAAAAGCTATATTGCAGGAAAAAATGGAGCGAGATTCGTTGTTTTAATTTTTGACCAGAAAAAGAATGATCTGATAGCTGTCATTGAAGCAAACAGGCTTGGACAGATCAGGACCGGAGCCCTTCCTGCAATGGCATCCAGGCTTCTTGTCAAGGGGAAAAATCACAACCTAACAATAATAGGATCAGGTTTCCAGGCACAGACACAGCTCCACGGAATGCTGACGCAGTTTGATGTGGATAAGGTAAGAGTGTATTCGAGGAATTACAGCCACGCAAGGAAATTCGCAACAGAAATGAGCCGGAAGTTCGGCATTGACGTCATGGCAGAGGAGACAGTAAAATCCGCACTTAAAGATTCCACGCTTGTAAACAGCATAACAAATTCAAACGAGGCTATTTTCAGCAGGTCCGATCTAGGGGACGAGTACCATGTAAACCTTTGCGGCGGGAACCTTCCCATGAGGCAGGAAGCTGCAGATGATGTGCTTTCCGGAAGCGATCTGGTTGTGACCGAACATCTGGATCAGAGCTTGAGTGAATCGGGAGAAATGATACATTTTGTCAAAAACAGCGGCGGAAAACCGGTGGAACTGAAGGATGTGGCCGTGAACCGTGAGAAGTACTTCGGAAAGGGGAGAACTGTATTCAAGACCATGGGCATAGGGCTTGAGGATATAGCCACAGGGTACCTGTTGCTCAGGAAGATGAAACTCCTCTGAACCTCATTTTTTAAGAAGGTTTTCCAGTGCAGGCTCAAGATTCGGGTACCTGAACACAAACCCAATTTTCTGTGCCTTTTCAGGTATCACCCTTGTTCCCTTGCCTAGAACGTTGGCAGATTCCCCCATGACAAGGCGTATCACGAAAACAGGAATGGGAAACCTGGAACCTTTTCCAAGCACCTTTCCCAGGGTATGTGCAAAGTCCTTCATGCGTGGGACATCGGGAGCGCTTGCATTGAATGGCCCAGAATATGAACTGTCCCTGACAGCATTGACAATCAGGGATGCTTCATCATCTATGTGAATCCATGGAAACCACTGTGTGCCCGGCCTTATTGGACCTCCTATACCTTTATTGAAGATTCCTACCAGCTGCGGAAGGGCTCCACAATCCGGACTCAGAACCACGGAGGTTCTTATTGTGACAACCCTTATTCCCTGATCTTTTGCCTTCATTGCTTCGGCTTCCCATTTAGAGACAAGATCTCCCCAGAAGTCCTTTCCAGGTATTGAATCTTCTGTCATTGGATCGTCAGTAACTCTTTCGTAGCCATAAATTCCCGCAGCTGATCCGTTTATCAGGACAGATGGCCTTGTTTTGCATCTGATCATTGAGTCCACAATGATCCTGGTTGATTCTACCCTGCTTTCCACAATCTCTTTCCTGTATTCATCTGTCCATTTCTGGAAAATCTGTGCACCAGTAAGGTTTACAACTGCGTATACACCATCCATAGCCTGTTGCAAATCTGTCTTCTTTTTATAATTGAACTCAATGAAAGAACTCACATCCGGAAAGGCTGTTCTTGCTTTTTCCGGGTCTCTAGAACCTATAACAATACCATAACCTGCATTTTTTAAACCGGAAACCACTGCCCTGCCAATGCAGCCTGTGGCCCCCAGGACCATGACTTTTGAACCGGATTCTTCTGAAACCATGTATGTTTATTATAATTGGCTTTATAAAGCCATATAAAACATCTTAAGATCTTTTATCACTTTTCAGATACAAAAAAAAGAATAATGTTGAATTATTTATGCATCAATGCTTGTTAATGAATTCGACACTAAACTTGACATGCAATGCATACTTTCAATGGATCTTGATGTTGAACTCCTGAACGCAGCTAAAAAGTACAACGTATACGCCGAAGGGAGTCTTTCCCTGAACAATGGGGGCATAGATCTTTATGCTTACATCCCGACACAGAAGCCCCTATCCAGAGAAGCTGAAATTTTCATATCACGCTACCCACACTCCAGGCTTGGAAACACTTATTCACTGAGGACTGACAGCAACGAGTGCGGGGAACTTATGAGACTGAGGGACCTTCTCCTCATAAAATCTGTAATGATAGATGACGTTTACTATTCCGAGGGACTGCTTCATGTCATCTTCAGATTCCACAGTTCCCAGCTGAAGAGTGTTTCTGATTTCATACTGAAGACGAAACAGCAGATTCCTGGTGTTGTTCCTGAATACCTTGGAAAGAGTCCGGGACTCCTTAAGATTCTGGATCACATCGACAGCCGCATTCCCCTGTATTACATATCACTGGACACAACTCCCCCTCCGTCCCAGCTTGATCCGGAAAACAATCCTCTGGGCATCCCTTCTTGGACCAGGGAAATAGAATACCTATCTGGAGGAAAAATAGGGGCAATATACTACACGCCGAGCGCAATTCGGGCGGACAATGAGAAAGTGGATGTTATTTCGGAGAGGGATGGAGTATTCAGGGTGTTTTCCGCAAACCCCATACTTGAGTTTCTTTCCGAGAAGATGTCAAAGCTTCCCATAATGGCGATCAACCGTGCCCAGAGATTCGAGAAATCCAGGTTAAAGATGGATATAATCCTCCCGGAGGTTTACGCTTCAACTTACCTCGATATTGTTTCTGAATCAACAGAGAAGTTTCCGGAATGGGAAATAACACTGTCCGGGTCATGCAGATTCTCATATGTTGACAAATTCATGGAACAGGGTTCACCGGTTTAGTTTTCCTGGCCCAGCTGTTTTGTTTCCGTTTTCTCGTGAATATGATCCCATAACAGGTAAAGCATAAGAGGCAACGTGGGATTTCAAGCCATGGATA
>JAJYYD010000054.1 GCA_021801305.1 Thermoplasmata archaeon | reverse complement strand
GTAATTTGTTGGAACTATTTCACCATCTGCTGAATAGGATGGCGTATCAGTAAGATATGCTGGGGCATAGAAAGTACCGGGATTTGTGCCTGATGATGGGAATAATTGGCGGTCGATCTGTATGTACTGAATGCTATATCCCGTATTTAGTTCCAGTGCACTGTAAAGCGGAATTAAGGTCGCCATGGAATAATAAGTTGAAAGATATCCCTTCATGAATGCAAAATAAACATTTGCTGAGGAAATCACACTTGAATAATTGCCATAGATTGCCTGGTTTGAAAGAACGGCCTTTGTAAATGAACCAGGGTTATTGCTAACGTTGTATATGAGGTTTGTAGTGGGGCTTCCAAGATATGTTCTGAGGTCTGCATTTACTGCTGCACTGAATGAGTTTGAATTGTTGGCAAAATTACCTTGCAGTATACGACCTATCATTACAGACAAGACCTGTGACTGATTCTCGGATAACAATATGGCACCGGTTGCCTGATAACCCTGCTGGAAATCGTCTGCAACAGTAGGATGCTGCCCCTGGTATAATTCCTGGAACCCATAATCCCACCACGAAACGTATGCAGGCCTTTGATCAAAGGGAACGTTTGTATTCTGGGTCGCAAGCCACGCCATTGATTCACTCAAAGGAGATGATCCATTGACTATTCCATAACCGTAGCCGCCAACGTATTTATCACTAAGGTTTGTGGGATTAGTTGTCTGAAGGAAACTGGGTAGAGCGCTGTTGATTTCCGAGTTTATTTTTGCAGCAGAACTTGATGGAACGCTTGCGGATATGACATTAAGTCCAGATGGAAGAACAAGGACTGCGACCAAAATGAAGACAACTACAACGTGCAGCCAGCTGATATTTCCCTTTAACGCTTTTCTCATAGTTGGCTGCGCAAGGACTCTCCTTCTTTTTATATCATTCAACTTAATCATTCTGGCGAAGTATATTAGAACTCCACCGCCAACTATTGCATATGCCGGAGCCGCAGTAATGTTAAATCTGCCTGCTTCAAAACTCATGTATATTGATACCAGTGAGAAAACCAGCAAAAGCAGGCTCGTTTCTTTCTTGTCTTTAAGGAAGAAATATACCATGTATGCCAGACCGATTAGACCAATGAAGAACTGAGCAACGCCAAAACCTCCAATGTAGCTCCCCAGGGCAGGAGCTGCGGCCTCAGCTATTGTTGAATATACTCTTGTCTTTATGAAATAACCGTCCCCGCTTATGAGTCTTTCAAATTCACTGTGGTAAAATACGCTTAAACCTATCAGCGACGCAGTTACTACTATGATAAGAAATGGAATTATCATCAGCCAGGGTTTCCTGCCGATAATATTTATAAGTGCAGCGAACACGATTATCATCAATGCCATCAGGACTTCAGCATTGTACCATCCTGCAAGTTCTGACACTCCCCTGTAGTAATAGAAACCCATGGCAAAGCCTAGAAGCGCAAACAGGATCGTAAAGTATGTGAGGTAACCAGTAGGCCTCTTCAGGATGAGGTTTGCAATGAGCTGTACTCCCACGTATATAAGCAGGATAACCTCAATATACGCATAGCCCTGCCACGAAAGCATCAAGCCGCCCAGAGATGCCCCGGCTAAAAGACCGTATATGGTAGCAACACGATTTGACTTTACATAATTCAATGTAGAAGGAATGTAGCTCTTAAAATCTGACTGTTTCTCGACGATGCGTACCTTTTTTGCATGCTTAATTGCCTTGAGGAAGAAATAGACAGCAAAAAATGCAAATATCAGTTCAGGAGTGTGCATCCTTCCACCGCTAAGTATTCCCGATGACAGGTTACTTGGCATCAGTGTGTAAAGGAATGCTGCAAGAAGGCCGGCCTTCTTGCCGAATATTTCCCGTCCTATGAGGTATACTGGGATTATCAGAAGAGCTCCAAAGACTGCGTCCAGTTCTTCGAATACGTAGTATGCTGCGTTGTTAAGTCCGAAGATCGGAGACAGTATTTCAGCAAAGAAAACAACCAGCCAGTGGAAAAATGGGTTCCTGGGGTTGATGGAACCCAGTGGATAGTTAAGTGCGGCGTCATATACGAGTTGCACATGGTACTGCAATATGTATTCTATGACCCTGAAATTGTAATATGGGTCACTGCCCCCTGAGGTAGGCAGCGTGCTCAATAAGTTTTTTCCTCCTATTACAATGCTCCAGGAATAGTAATTTCCCAGAAACAGGTAAAGTGCGAATAATATTCCGAGGATTATGACCTCCGAATAATCCCCCAATTTTTGAGAGACCGGTTTCTTGTATATATCATCTTGAAGTTCCATGGCTTCGTTACCTAGGTTGCACTAATATAATCTAAATATAAAAAACTAAGGTATTGGTGTCATTGGAAAATGCATTTTAAATTATTTCTTCAGCATATTTCAGGACCATCATTCTTTAAGGAACATCTCGTCCGTGTCAACGTCATAATCAATAAGCCTTGAATATCGGCCCCAGTTTGTAATCATCCTGAAAGTTGATTCATCATTGTCAGAGGGAAAATTTTCTTTTATAAAATCGAACAGTTCCTCTCTGTTCAGCTCCAGGTTTTCCTTGTTCCTGAATAATTTAATCAGAGAAACGAATGGCTCAACCCTGATCAGCTGTTTTTTCAGTATCTCTTTCTTCTTGTTAACATCTGACTTAAGAAACTCCTTCCCAAGCAGAGTAAGTTTAACATCGCCCTTTTCCACATCCAGGAAACCCAAAGATTTCCCGTCGTTCAAAAGGTTCATCAGAGTGGTTCTCTCTTCATCAAGCGAATCATCCAGTGTTGCTATGTCCACTGATTTTCCGACATCCTCAAGTATTTCAAGTAAGCCCAGTAAATCTCCAACATTCTCTGTTTCAAGTGATTGCATTATGTATACTGTTAATCAGTATTGCTGGAAAGATATATTTTTTTTCATTCATTATCGTATTCTTACCTGACGGCTGTTGGAACACCGCTACAAAACTTATTACAACATACAGTTTCAATTTTGAGTTGAAATCTTTGAAAAACTTTTAGAACATGCTTTTCTGAAGACCTTCCGGCAATGATATTAAGCGATCAGATAGTAAAATTAAAACTTTAAAAATAACCGGATGGAATTTTTTCTCATTCCACCATCGGTATAACTTCTTCCTTTGATTTTTTCAGTCTTGCTGCTTTCCCTCTTCCTAAGACTTCCTTTGCAAAGATTATCATGAAGATTGCTGCAAAGAATGATATCGCACCCAATAAAAAGGCATAAAAATATGCGGTCTTGTCAGGGAACAGAAATGATACTGTTCCAGTTGAACTATGAACGAAACTCTGTACCACGAACGCTGAAAGCAGCGCTCCTGCCACTGGAGCGCCTATACTGCTTCCGAGATACCTGAAAGTGCTGTTCATTGATGTTGCCAACCCCATATGCTGTGGTTCCACGGAAAGTACAAGCAGGTTGATCAGGGAAGCATTCATGATTGACATCCCAGAACCTATTATGAACTCAAAGGCAAGTGTCATGACGTATCCGGGAGAGGTAGCAAGAAGCAGAAATCCCAATCCAGTTATGAGTGAACCAACTATAGCGAGAGGTTTTATCCCAATCCTTGAAATCACTTTGCCTGTTACTATTGCGAATGCGATCATGCCTCCGGCAAACGCCACCATTGACAAGCCGGTCCCAAGAATCGAGAGCCCAAATCCGAATGGAGCAGGTGTTTCAAATTTATATGAAAGCGCCTGCATTGAAAGATACATCCCAAATCCGGCAACAGTCAAAGTGATGTTTGATATCAGGACATTCCTTTCTGAAAGAAGTTTCATGTCGAAGATTGCCTCTCCCCCATTTTTGTGGTAATGTGATTCATACAGGAACATGGGGGCAAATAGGAACAGACCGACAATCATCATGCCAAGGAACAGTGGGGATGTCCACCCCCATGAAGAACCCTCTGACAGAGCCAGGACAACAAGTGCAAGTGGAGTTCCGAGTGCCAGTGCGCCTATGTAGTCAACCTTAACGTCCGGTCTCCTGTATTTGGATTCATGAACCTTTACAATGGTCAGGACTGCCAGCAGAAATATGAAAGGTATAGCTGAGTGATATGTCCACCTCCAGCCGAATTTATCTGAGATCAGGGAACCAAGTGGAAGACTTATTGCAAATCCAGCCCCAAACATTCCGCTTATGAGTGCCTGTGCTTTTGGCACCATATCTTTTGGGAATTCCTCCCTTATGAGGGACATGCCAAGTGGCATTATGGTTAGGCCTATTCCCTGTACTGCCCTTGAAGCCACCATGAATGTGAAATTTGGGGAAAATCCAGTTACTGCAACAGCCGATGCGTAGATCAGCATAACTATGGACATCATCTTTTTCTTTCCGTAGATATCCGCCAGCTTTCCAACAATGGGGCTTAAAGCAACACCGGTGATGAGATATGTCGATAAGACAAGACTGACCTGATCTACGGTAATGTGGAAACCTTCCGCTATTGATGGTAGAGAAGGCGTCAGCATGCCTTCTACATACATCACTGCCACGATTATCATGGCGAGCAATATCATTACAAAATTTGCATATTTTCTATCGTATATCTGTTCTTCCATTTCAATCATCTCTGGTTCTTTCACTGTTTATAGACTCTGTGATTC
>JAJYYD010000005.1 GCA_021801305.1 Thermoplasmata archaeon | reverse complement strand
ATCTGGAAAAGTCGCATAGCCTTCCTCAGAAAGAGTACCACCCTTAACCTCAACAAACATATTGCCGCATTTGAAGTCAATTCGGTGGTTTCCAAATTTTACTTCGCTGATACACTTCTGGTCCAGGAATCTTGATGCAATTGCATTGTGGAATCTGGTATCGGTAAGTATCCACTTGCCGTCAAGATATGCTGCAGTTATTGAATGCTTCGTCCTGACGCCATTGGAATCCCTGAATAATACACGGTTACCAGGATATATGATCTCCTTCAGCCTTCCGGGGTCGTGAAGATGGCAGGCAACAGTCTCGTTCTTATAGGAAACATAAACCAGGAAACGGTTTGGCCTTGATAACACAGTACCTTCATAGGTTTCTCCAGGTATCCTCAGTACGGTAGTCCCTGTTGCAACTTGAACAAGTGGCCATTCTGACATACAGGGTTATTTATCCAGGGATTAAAACGCTAACATTCTTTGAAATCCGATTGATAAATATTAATACGAAGTTAAACTGTTATTTTATGTCGGATAAAGCACTTATCATCATAGCATCAGGAAGCGAAGCCGAGGGAAAGGCAGTATCAGGTATGCTTTTGGCATTAAACCTGAAGAAGTACAAACTTCTTTCAGAAGTAAAACTCATCTTTTTCGGGCCAAGTGAAAAGGCCATTGCAGAGGGAAACAGGGAGTTCATGGGCGTGATAACTCAGCTTCAGGAGGCAGGCGTAATACCTGTAGCCTGCTCCCGGATAGCGGAGAGGGACAAGCTAACAGAAAAGATCACAGAATTCGGCATCGAATTAAACCCGGTAGGGCCAATAATCGCCACCTGCATGAAGGAAGGTTATCAGGTGTTGTCATTTTAGGGGGGAGTTGAAAATGAAATCAGCAATCATAAAATCAGGAAAATACAAAGGCAAGGAGAGTCTGTTTCTTGACATGGCAGAACTTAAAACTGGAAATGATATAGACGAATCGCTGCTTTCTTCCGTTTCGGACAGATTCTCAAGGATAAAGGTCAGGGAAAGTGACGATAATTTCGTTTTCATATTTGGGGACGATCCTTTCAGGTATCAGGGAATATCTGCTTTCGAGCAGTTCCTGAAAGGCATTTCCGATTTCAAGTTCAAGCTTTTTGCGGTTACACCGGGAAACGTAATGCCACAGAATCCTTTTGCCAAAAATTTTACTCATATTGAGCTTCATCCCGATTACGCAAGAACAAACCATTCCTATGAGCGGGGCGTTCTGGAATCATACGGCAAATTCGATTCATATGCTGTTTTCAGATTCAATCACGGGGATCGGAAGGAGATAGTGGCCAGATTCATTAAGGACTTTAAAATGAATGAGATGGAAAAATTCGTTATTCTGAGCAAAAAATTCACATATACCCAGATGGATATAGCAAAATACCTGGCTTCGGAGGGTATAAAGAACATAAATTACCAGTTCGAGAATTGATTTGCATTAATGAAAAATATGTGGTTTAGTGTCTGAGAATTTTAATCAGTATTTTAACTCACAATATTTTAAGCTTTTTTCCGGCACTTTCAAAGGCATCAATTGCGGTCTTTATGTCGTTGCTGCTGTGAAGAGCAGAAGGCATCAACCTTATTCTCGCTGTACCCAACTGAACTGTCGGATAAACAATCGGCGAAGCAAACAGCTTTTCCTCGTTGTATAGCAATGTGCTCAGTTCAAGGGCTTTTTTCTCGTTTCCCACAATCACTGGAGTAATGGGCGTCTTGCTGCTACCTGTATTATACCCAAGATTGCGAAGTCCCTTTTTGAGGTCTTCTGAATTTTTCCAGAGTTTTTTGAGAAGACTATCATCCCTTTCCATGATTTCAATGGACTTCATAATGGCTGCAGCTTCTCCCGGGTTGAGGGCACTGCTGAAAAGGAATGGGCGTGATCTCTGTTTCAGGAGATCAATAAGTTCATGGGATCCTGCAACAAAACCGCCCATGCCTCCAAGCGCCTTCGAGAACGTTCCCATCTCCACATCCAGTTCTGCTCCAACACCGAAATGATCCGCAATGCCTCTTCCGTGATCTCCCAGGACCCCCTCCCCGTGAGCATCATCCACATAACTCATTGTATCATTTTCCTTTGCAAGTTCAACAATTTCCTTCAAAGGGGCAATGTCGCCATCCATGGAGAATACTCCATCAGTGATGACAAGAGATCTTTTCCCTTCCCTTCTGTGATCTTTTAGCTGCTTTGTCAGATCTGCTGTATCCATATGCTTGAACACAACTCTCTTCGCAGAACTCAGCCTGACTCCGTCTATAATGCTTGCATGGTTGAGTTCCTCGCTGAAAACAACGTCATCTTTTCCGACCAGTACTGGAATCGTTCCAGAATTTGCAAGCAATCCTCCCTGATATACAAGGGAATCCTCCATATGCTTGAATTTGGCAACCTTCTCTTCCAGTTTTATATGCACTTCATCAGAACCGGCAATTGATCTGACTGCTCCAGCTCCAACTCCATATTCCTCTATGGCTTCAATTGCAGCTTTCTTGACTTCCGGGTTATTAGCCAGACCAAGATAGTTATTGGAGCACATATTCAGCACGGTCCTTCCGTCAATTTTAACCCATGCTCCCTGCGGACTCT
Source organism: Thermoplasmata archaeon (assembly GCA_021801305.1). Lineage (GTDB taxonomy): Archaea > Thermoplasmatota > Thermoplasmata > Thermoplasmatales > Thermoplasmataceae > Oxyplasma. The sequence continues at coordinate 2,058 of JAJYYD010000005.1, read as the reverse complement.
GTAAAATTCTTATGGGTATGTATCTTCCATTCTCCTTCAGATTCTCTATCTCATTTTTTATCCATTCCATTCCTGACATAATAATACACATTAAAGTCATGGAAAGTTTTCATATAAGGCTGATCCAGAATAGAAATTCTAACATAAATAACTCATTTAAATTTCTGAAATGTTTTATGCAAGCCCAGAACACTGGATTGGTATTCCATTAATTTACTATCATCTATGCCTGTAACACGGCTTAAATGTTCTGAGTTTTGGCATTCCCAGTTGGCATCGAGTTATTGAAGTTCTTCTTATTTACGGAATAGATTACAACTCCAGCATGAGCCAGAATTATGAACATCGCAACCGATACGTATTCAACAAGCCCTGAAATGTAGTATGCCCTGTATGATAAATTCACTCCAGTAATTGCAAGTGACAGAAAAGTTCCGGCAACAATTGCAACAATCCCAGTTCCAAGCAGGAAAAGACCAAACTTTTTGTTCAGGTCGGAATTCTCGCCCTTGGTCAATTGTCTTGCAGAAAGTGGGTCCATTCCTTTCGGGAAATTACTGCCATATGTAAGCATTTTATAGACTACAATCAGTGAAACGACTGTCCACGTCAGGAAAATGAAATAAATGAACCACATGCTAAAGCTGAACGTTTTGTTAATGCTGAAAACATATGTGCTGTAAAGAAAAATAAGAAGAAGCCAACCAACGGTTATACTTATGATCCCAGATATCTTTGTTATCCGGTTCGAGATATTTTCCATGGATTGATATAAGCATTCTTTAATATAAAATTTAACATTTGAGGTCCAGGTAATGTTTTCCCCTTGGTATTCGGGGAGGCCAGGGTTTTCAATATCATAAAGTTACCAGAAGATAGGTTATATCCGCCTTTCCAGTTTCTTTGACTCCGGTGAAATCCGGTATGTATATTTTATGAAACCCGCGAAGAGATCAATTGTCATATGTCAGAAAATAGGATAAAAAAGTTTCATCCGGCACATTGAAGTTAGGAAAAGAGGCTGTAATATAATACCTATAAATTGTCTTACTTCAATATCTCCTCGGTAAACCTAATAAAGGTAATGTACGTATGGCAAGAATGTGTGAAAAGTGCATGTCACGTTATGAGTGTGATTGCCTTTGCGAATTCGAGTCTGTAAGAATGAATAATTATGAATACGCCGTCAACCGCTGTCCCTTCTGTGGTCACATTGAGAGGGGAAGTATAAGGGACAGGACCTGACTGTTCCTGTTTATTCAATTGATATTTTGCGAGAAGTTTTCCACAATTTCCTCTATTTCCCATTAGTTTTTTATTTACTATGGCGATTGTCCATAGACCTTTATGGGAACTATTCTTATAACTGGAGGTTTAGGCCAGATTGGTACTGAGCTTTCGGAACATCTTATTTCTAAGTACGGCAGAGACAGGGTACTGGTTTCAGATATTAAAAGTGGGGTGGCTGGAAACACTCCTTACACAAGGCTTGATGTTTCAGATATGGGCGCCATAAGGAGAGTGATCAGGGAAAACGATGTCACAGATATATTTCACCTTGCGGCCATTTTATCTGCAACCGGAGAAAAGGATCCTTTCCTGACATTCAATGTTAATCTTCTGGGGACCCAGAACATATACATGGCGGCAAAGGAATTCAACTTAAACAGACTGTTCATCCCCAGCACAATCGGGGTCTATGGACCCACAACTCCCAAAGATCAGGTTCCGGAAGATACGGTGATGAGGCCCGTTACCATGTACGGAATAACAAAGATATCCGGAGAGATGCTCGGTGACTATTACTCCAGGAAATTCGGCATTGACATCAGGGGGCTCAGATTCCCCGGCCTTATAAGCTATAAGTTTCCACCCACAGCAGGAACGACAGATTATGCTGTTGACATGATAATACATGCAGTTCGGGGTGACAGCTATCAGTGTTATCTCAGGCAGGATACCGAGATGCCAATGATGTATATGCCCGATGCACTTGAGGCTGTTGTTGATCTTTACGAAGCCCCAAAAAAGAATCTCACCAGGTGCACAGATTATAAC
>JAJYYD010000149.1 GCA_021801305.1 Thermoplasmata archaeon | reverse complement strand
GGAAAGTCAAAGCAGAAGAGGGAGAAAGGGTTAAGCTACATTGAGTTCGAGGAGAACGGGCATAAAACCTACCTGGTTGCACTGAGTGGCCACATTGTTGAGATAAATTTTCCTCCAGAAATGAAAAACTGGTCTTCGGTTGATCTTAATACACTGATAGATTCTAAAATTATTCAGGATGTTAAAAACAAGGGGTCATACAACTCAATTACGAAACTTGCAGCTGAGTCAAGTTCATTCATAGTTGCAACTGATTATGACCGAGAGGGGGAACTCATTGGAGCCGAGGCTCTGGCCCTGCTTCCTGAAAAGTATATTTCAGGAAAGATGATTAAAAGGGCAAAGTTCAGCGCTCTAACTGGAGAGGAGATAAAATCGGCGTTTGATCAGCTCATAGATGTGGACTACGCACTTGCGGATTCTGCGGGTGCCAGGGAAGAGATCGATCTCATCTGGGGCGCTGTACTCACAAGATTTTTCTCACTTGCATCAAAAAGGCTCGGGAAAAGCTTTCTCTCTATCGGGAGAGTCCAGACTCCGACACTTGCACTCATAGTGAAGAGGGAAAAGGAGATACGTGCATTTCAGCCTGTCCCTTTCTGGCGTATTAAAGTGTTGTTCAACAAGGATGGGCAGTTTACAGGAATTCACGAGAAAGGTGACATTTTTGATCAGTCCGAGGCAGAGAGGATTTTCAAAGTAATCAACGGAAAAGACGGCACTGTTCTTGAATATGAGAAGAAACAGGAGAAAATATACAAGCCTGCCCCTTTCAACACAACGGAATTCCTCAGGGAAGCTTCAAGAATAGGAGTGAACCCCTCGAGGGCAATGAACATTGCAGAGCGCCTCTACACCCAGGGATTGATCAGCTATCCCAGGACTGACAATACAGTGTATCACAAATCCATAAATTTCAAGAGTATTCTTGCAAAACTGAAGGATACTCATCTTTCAAAGGAGGTCAATATGGTACTTTCCCAGGAGAAGATACGTCCTTCAAGAGGAAGGATGGAGACAACGGACCATCCTCCAATATATCCGGTCAATGCACCACAGAAAGGAAAGCTCACAGGAGACTTCCAGAAGATTTACGATCTGGTCGCCAGGCGGTTTCTGGCAACTCTGTACAAAGAGGGGGAAAGGGATGTCTCCACATCGCGAATAGATATTTCAGGGGAAGTTTTCAACACGAAAGGCATCAGGATAACCGATCCCGGCTGGCTTGAGATTTATCCATATACAAGGGTGCAGGAATCATTCCATCCTCCACTGGCTGTGGGAGAAAAGGTAAAGGCTGAGAAGTGGGACATGGAGGAAGATCAGACGAAACCGCCGTGGAGGTACGATCTCGCATCCTTGATCAAGGAGATGGAGAAGCTCAACCTTGGAACAAAGTCGACAAGGCATGACATAATCGATAAACTCCAGAAAAGAGGTTTCATAGAGGGGAATCCGGTAAGACCCACAAATCTCGGCATGGGTCTAATTGAATCGGTTCTCACAGTTGATTCAAAGATATCAGAACCGGACATGACTGCGGAACTTGAGGTAGAAATGGACGGAATTGCTGAAAAGAAAATGAGCAAGGGTGAAGTCGTTAACCGTTCAAGAAAAATGCTCCACGGTGTTCTTGATGCCTTCAAGGACAGGGAAGAACTTATCAATACGACAATAAAAAGATCAATAAACATGGGTGAAGTAATAGGGAAATGCCCGGAACACAAGGATTCGGATATTGTCCTCATCAAGGACAGGATGAGCATAAGAATCACATGCACCACAGAGGGTTGCAGGAACGACTTCAGGCTGAATATAAATGGGCTGATACAACCTACGGAAAAAGCATGCCCGGAGTGCGGTCTTCCACAGATCAAGGTCATAAGGCGTGGGCAGTCCCCGGAAACAAGATGCATTGATCCGAAGTGTTCATTCAACACAGAGAGGGATAATATGGGCAAGTGCCCGTCTGATTCAGGCAACCTGGTAGTGAGGCAATCCAGGTACGGGAAAAGATTCCTGGGATGCTCAAATTATCCTGACTGCACAGTTACATACCCACTTCCCCAGATGGGAGTTATAAAGTTCACCGGTGATGTTTGCCCATACTGCAGCAGTCCAATACTGGTCTCAATGCGTAACAGGCGTGTATGGAAATTCTGTCCAAAAATGGATTGTCAGTTCAACAAGAAGAAGGATAAGGTGGCGGGCAGTGAGAAAAAACCTGCCTGAAATATTTTCAATAGGCATTTTTATCATAACATCTCTGTTTGCAATATTTGTATCTGAAATACTTTACCAGGCGCAACCAAGCGATGCCGCTCCTACTTCTTCAAGCGGTTTTCAGTACGTCATATTATATATTTTCGTTGCCATAGCCTTCACTTTTGTGGTGCTTTATCTCGCAAGGAAGAAACACATGAACATAATAAAGGGAGTTTTCATCTTTTCAATGGCATATGTTACTTTTTTCATTGCCTCGATTATAGGCCTGGTAATAGCGCAGACAGAGCTTGAATACCTGATCTTTATCTTTGCTTTACCTGCTGTAATGGTATACCTGCTTTTATTCAGGAATGAATGGTATGTGGTCAACATATCCGGGTTCATACTTTCGGCAGGAATTGCAGCAATCTGGGGAGTTATAATAGGTGTGTGGGCAGCTGTTGCTTTTCTTGCTGCTTTCGCAGTTTATGACTACATTGCTGTTTATAAAACAAAGCACATGGTAGATCTTGCAAGGGTGGCAGTGGATGAAAGTCTTCCCATGCTGTTCGTTATACCGTCTAAACGTGGCCTAAAGTATAAAGAAATGGAATTCGACAGGAGAGGGGAAGGAAAAGAATCAGGAGAAGCGGACACATTGATGATAGGATTTGGGGACATAGCTTTTCCAAGCATTCTGGTAGTTTCATCCGCTTTATACGGGTTGAGCAATTTCTATGCCTTTGCATTCCTCCCAATGGCAGGCGCTGTGGCTGGAATGATAACACTGTATGCTTTTGCAAAGAGGCCAGCCCCCGGCCTTCCGTTCATAAACAGCGGTGCAATACTGGGATTTCTTATAGCATTCGCATTCTTCAGATGACTGACTCTTTGTCAAAAGCCCCCATTCCTTTAATACTGTAACGCTTACCCTTTTACAATATATTTCCTTGCAACGTCTGCCTTGCTTGAATTTCCAAATGTGATTACTGTTTCCACATTTTCGCTTATTGTCATTATCTGATCCTTTATGCTGATCTCTCTTTAGATCATTGTTAGTGTATATCTGTTGTATAAAGAGTTGTAATCCTCTCATCTAGACACGAAACATTCAGGAATAATATCGACTCGTTGAGAAAGGAATGAAAGGGGAATTTTCAGTACAAGTGATTTCTGATTTATGGAAATACGAAACACATACAGAAAGCGGCTTCTGGGAAAGTCTATGGAACTCAGACCCATATTCGACTATGTTTCAGGCATTGAGATGGATAAATTAGGTGCTCTTTCACTACTGAATGCCATAGAGCACACCACTGATCAACCGTGGGATTGCTTATAAACTACCTTTGTCTAGAATAGAATGGATGATTTTTACAAGACTGTTAAAAGGTTGTATTCTGATCCACTTGTGGTCTTGGTGATGGATGATCTGTTCATTGACATATTGAGGGTGAAAAGCATAGGAAATTATGAAGCCATAGCTGATGGAGCAGTATATTCCCTAACAGTTACAAAACATTACCGATCCAAAAGGGAAAAACATGGAGAATCGGTGAAGAAGGGACTTTTTTTTAATTCTTTTTCTCTAATTGACCTCATTACAAGAGTGTACATTTGTTATGTTGTACCCATGAAATCAGAAAAAGAAGCATCCAATAAGTTCCTTGAGTTTACCGCCAGTCTGAGAAAAGATCTTGAAAGTATCAGACTGGGCAGATATTACTCAGGTCAAACTTGATGACTTCTCTGAAAATACGATGATATTCATCATACCGAAGAAGAATTTTCTAATCAGGGAGATCTAAGAAACGGAGGGAAATCAACTGACGTTTTATGAGCCACTTCATAACATATCTGATAGAGTACTTCTAGAAAACCAACTCTGAATCTGGCATGTCGGAAGAAAGGATAACTACATGACCCAGGGTATATCAAATAGGAAGAAATAGGATTGAAACATTCGGATTCTGCAATGGATTGTTGCACAACATGATGATTGTGAATGGATGGGAGCTACTTATGTCCCAAAGTCCCTCAAAGGTGGCAATGGGGTATATTATAAAATTTCAAATAAAAAAAATTTAAATATTAAACAAAATTATATTATTTATGCGACTAAAATTATTAGTTGTTTTGGGAAAAACAGCAGTAATGATTTCAGTAGCATTCAGTGGTGCATTTGGCATACATGGAAACGCAGAAAAACAATCTTCTGGACAAACCATTGCGACTGCGAATATACTAATGAATAACAATATGACAGCTCTAAATCAGCAGGAAATGCATGATTTGCAGGAATTCATGACATATAACTTGATCCATTACGGAGTATATTCGAGCACGTTAGATAAACTGCAATACAAAGCAGATTTGAACTTCGCTACCTGGTACATAGGCAACTTCAGTCAGATACCCTCTTCATACAGAGGAATAACTTCAGAGAATTACAGTCTTATCCTCCCAATGTGGGAAAATGAAAGTTCACAAGCTCAAGGCG
>JAJYYD010000024.1 GCA_021801305.1 Thermoplasmata archaeon | reverse complement strand
AAGAGGATATTGGATATGCATATTTATTCTTTTATGGAACCGTTCCGGAAAATTCCGTATCAAAACTTAAAGAAGCACCAGTCAAAACTGGTTTTTGAAAGGGCAGCCACAGTGCGTGATACTTGAACAAACCGAACCATTGAACCTCATATCCAGGAACGGAATAAATTAATAAGGGTCCCAGACCATACATCGGAGAAAATGACAAAAAAACTTACAGTTGCGTACTTTGGAATTGCGGCTATGATTGCCGCATGGCTGACCATTTTTCTTTCTGCTGCACTAAATCCGTGGTTCAGGTTTACCGGTAATGCCCTAAGCGATCTTGGAGGAGGCAACCTCATAATGAACGGCCATCCGGCCCCGACAGACCCTTTTGTCTACAATGTGGGGCTCATGGTTACCGGGGTGCTTATAGCCATTTTTTCAGTATCAGTTATTCTCAAGGCCAGAAATAAGCTTGAGATAATGGGTTCATCTTTCTTCATGATTTCAGGACTGTTTCTTGCACTGATTGGAATTTATCACGAGGGAACTTATCCTCACGATTTTGTATCTATATGGTTCTTCATATTGAGTTCCATTTCCTACGCCGCAATAGCCTTATCACTGATTATCGGAAGATTCAGGGGAAGTGGAACCATTTTAGCTGTGTTGCTTATTGCCTCATGGATTGCCTTTGCAGTCGTTCCATGGGGTTCAGTTGCAGAGGATGAAATGTTCGGAGTTGCAGTCATAGATATTTTTGTTATAATTCACATACTTACTTTCATAAATAATAAGCGTATGGGGGCTACAGCCTGAACCAATTTCATTCCTGAATAAACAGGGTGCGAGGGAGTGTTATCGCCACTGATAACAAAAGGGTCTTCGGAAGTCTTTCGTTTCCATAGCTCAAATAATTTAAATAACCATAACAGATATAATGATCATGTTATTCCAGGCATCTGATAAAAAACTTGACATGAAAGGAATTTTCTCATTCTCCCTTGACACTGATCTGAATGAAATAAGCAGTAAATTCGGGGTAAAGATAATAGCAAGGATAAGACGGCACAAGGACACAGCAAACGCGGTTCTTAACATGGCCTATTATGACGGCAAAACAACGGAACTGGAAGCAAAGCTGAAGAAATTCAACCCGAAGAAGGGAAACTACGGCTATGTGGCCTCCCTTGACATCACCAGGTCCAAATTTCTGGATTCTTTCTCAAACTTTGTCACCATTCCTTCCGTGATTGTCGACGCAGTTCTCATAGAAGATGGTCTCACAAGGGTTTATTTCAGGTTTCACAGCTCAGTTTCTAAACATCTTTCCAGTTCATTTGCATCCGACTGGAGCCAGTATGATCTGTTCAGTATAGAATTCCTGGGACCAAACGATGGCTTCAGTGAATCCTTCGCGGAAATCAGCAAAAAGGTCCCTCTTTATTCAGTGGAAATCAAGACCAGGGTCCCGGGCAACGACATGGACATAACCGATGATATTGCAATGTCAATCTTTGGCAGCACATGGGAGAGGGAGGTCAAATATCTCATAGCTGGAACCATACAGGCAATATACTATGACAGCCGTTCACTGCTGAAGAAGGACAGCAGGGATGTAATTGAAATATCCACTACGGACGGCATATACCAGGCCACGTTCGCCAACCCGCTTATCGAATATTACATGAGAGAAGCAGAAAACCGGCAGATAGCCACTCTTGCACTACCTCAAAGACTGATAGGCAATCAGTTCTCCTTCGACGTCGTAATTCCAAAAATGCTGCTCACTGAGTTTTACTCCCTGATATTCGAATCATTTAAAAAATTCCCTGAGTGGAAGATGGAACTTGGCCAGATAGTTCCATTATGACTTATGAGATCCAGTGGTTCTTTACGGCACTGCAATTCTTTTTCTGTATGATTTCCCCATGAATACATAAGCCATTGCAACCACGAATGTACCTGCCGCAAAAATGAACCAGAACTCTGAAAGTCGACTGCTGAGGTATGATAAAAGAAAAAGACCTATAATTGCGCCAAGAAAAGCGCCGAAACTGGTAACCAGGTTATACATTCCTATGTAAGTTCCGCGCTTGTCCACAGGTGAAAGAGTTGTTATAATTGTCTGGGTGGTGGGAGCCAGGAAATCCTCTCCTATGGTCATTATTGACATTACTATGAGGAAGAAAATCAGGTCTCCGGAAAATGCCGTAAGGATGAATCCAGCTGCATAATAAATGAGTCCGACACCTCTCCACTCCATTGGTGTGAGGTGCCGGTTCATGAATGAGAGTATGGGCAGCTGGGTAATCACAACAAGTGCTCCGTTAAGTGCGTAAATATATCCTATATAGGTAATGGGAAGATTCTTGAAGTCAAATATGTAAAGCGTTAGCGTGGAACCCCTCTGCCTTGTAAAGAATGCAAGAAATAAACCGATTATTGTGAACAGGAGGAAAAATCGGTCAAGCCGGAACGAAAATCTTTCCTTGACAGGTTTCCCGGTAATTTTCTCGGGGAAATAGGTCTCGCTTACCGAGTAATAGAGAATAACAAGTTCCACAACGGTGGAAATGGCAGCTACAAGGAAAATGTACTGGAATCCGAAAACGGCAAGGAATCCCCCAATAAGAGGTCCTGCTGCAGCACCAAGGTTTGCCATCAGCCTCAGGTATGTATAACCGGTCAGCCTCTTTGAAATACTTGTAAGGTCAGCTACAGCGGCCTGTATTGCCGGGTACTGAAGGGCGTTAATTATTATGGTCAGGTACCAGGCCGCTATGAGGTATATAAGATCAAGCCTGTCCTGAATCACAAAAAACATGATCAGGTAAAAAAAAGCGGCAGGTATGGGTATCACAATAAGAAAGAATCTTCTTCCAACCCTGTCGGTCCATTTTCCTGCGTTGTACTGGACAAGGGACATCATAAGAGTTGCAAATCCCTGGATAACGCCAATAAGAATAAATGAAAGGTGGTAGAATTCAAGCAGAATTATGGGGAGGAATATAAAGGAAGAAACACGGCCCAGAGCTCTAATGAATCTCGTAAATGCGAGAAACCATATCCTGCGGTCAATTTTTGATTCATCAATGCTGTTTTCCAAACTTCTTTCACCTAGTCCGTTCTGTCATCTTTCCTGATCAGTACAGATGGAATTATTGCGACTGCAAGCATCACTATCCCTATCAGGTAGACATAATGGATTGACGATATGAAGTCCTTGACCCATGGGGCGTTACTCTGCACAGCCGATCCAACGAATATTGATTTAAGCTGGGTAAGCGGTGTACCTATGGCTATGACTAGGAATGCAATACCGGTGCTGAATGTTCTTCCAACGTTGTTCATGGTCGCACTCATGCCCGAAGCAACCCCTCTGTACCTTGGAGGGGACCCGCTCATTATTCCGCTCCTGTTTGGAGATGCAAAGAATCCCATTCCGACTCCAACAAAGATCAACGGCAGAAGAAGCTGGGCGAATGTTATTGTCTCACCTATCCTGCTCAGGAGAGCGAATCCAATTATGGATGTTACAAGTCCAAGCACTGCAAAAAACCTCTGGCCATATCTGTCTGAGAGGATTCCACTGATCGGTCCAATTACTGCCAGTGAAGCGGACATTGGAACCAGGAATATTCCGGCGACAAGCGGGGTAAGTCTCATGGTGGGACCCTGCAGATAAAAAACCAGCACAATTGTTATTGCTCCGTTTGCAAGAGCATTGAGGAGAAGCGCAAGACTCCCGTAGCTGAACGCCTTGACTTTAAAAAGTGACATGTTGAACATGGGATAGCGTGCCCTGATCTCTACAATTACGAAGAATATTATTAGCGCCAGCCCGAAAAGAATCATGATCAGGGCGTAAAGGCCGCTGAGAGAACCAAGTGAATATACGGTTATTGCAACCAGTATGAGAGCCAGTCCACCGGCAAAAGTAAAATTCCCGGTGAGATCAATGCGCTGGCCTTTTTCAATTATTGCCAGCTCCTTGAGTTTAAAATGCGACCACAGGCTGGCAAAGATACCAATAGGTATGTTAACCCAGAAGATTGATCTCCAGCCCAGAAGAGATACAAGAAATCCCCCGAATACCAGTCCCATTGCGGCACCAAAAACTATGGCTACCTGGTTTATGCCCAGAGCCTTTCCTCTCTCGCTGATCGGGAAAGCATCTGTTATGATGGCGGCGCTGTTGGAGAAAAGGAAAGCAGCCCCAACACCCTGGATCATTCTGAATAATATCAGCTCCAGCGATGTGAATGATATGCTGCAGAGGGCAGATCCGGCCGTAAAAATTATAAAACCCAGGTTGTAAAGCTTCACCCTGCCGAACATGTCGGCAAGCCTTCCAAAACTTACAAGTATGGCCGCAGTTATGAGCTGGTATCCAATAAGGATCCATATGAGGTCAAGGAGTGATGTCCCAGGGAGCTGCCTTGCAATGGTGGGCAGGGCGATCAGGACAATGTTCGTGTCCAGGGATGACATAAGGACACCCAGCGTCGTGTTGCTCAGTACGGTCCATTTGTATTGCATTTAATAATCACCCCCATTTCACATTAATACTTATTTTGATCGGTGGATGTTATTCTGTTTACGCGAAATTATATGGCCCGTATTTCCGGAACTATTGGAAATCAAACGGGCTGTCAGAATAATACTTTCGTTTGAAGCCATGCTCTGCTTAATTTTTCAGCCTCCGTCCTGTAACGGTTGT
>JAJYYD010000152.1 GCA_021801305.1 Thermoplasmata archaeon | reverse complement strand
TCTTGGAAGCAAGAAGAACTGAATCAAATCCCAGACTATTTTTTTGAAACTTCCAATTATTTATTTCTATTAATAGAAAAATGAAGGGCATTCCCGCCTTTTTCCAATATTTTTCTTCACATCTCCTTGGAAGTAGGGTATATAATCCCATATTTCTTAACAATCATATCATAAACGGCTAAATACGAGGATTCAATTAGCATAGTTATGAATAATTACAGGGCTCTATCAATTGCAGTAGCAGTTGCATTTCTGGCTGCAGCAATGATCGCGCCAATATCAACAGCAGGTACTGTCAACTTAGTCCTTGATCAGAAGGATAATTCTGCGAACCTGACTGAACAGGCAAATTCCCAGCTGATGGTCAAAACTAACTCCACAAGCATACCTAACAATCTGGTATTTGGTTTTCTTGAGAAACTTTTCAACAAAAATTACAGCTACAGCATGGTACTCAACTCTACACATAACCAGACCATGCATAATATGAACCATCTGATCCAGATTTTCAACTCTAATGTCACGGTGAACTATTTCCAGATGAGTATTTCCGGAAACCAGACTATGGCAAACAGAACTGAATTCATTGATAATTACTCAAGCAGCCTGACAATGAACATGACAGGAATATTCAATGGAAGTACCGCAAACCTCTCGTGGAGGAATGCACTTTCCGAAAACAATATCAGCAAATGGTCCAACGGAAAAGGATCAGTTTCAGTAAATTACAGTCAGAATGCCACAAGTTTCGGAATTTACAACCTCTCAGGATTCCACAAGGCGCTTTCTTCGTGGACCAGGACTTATGATGCAGCCACAAATATAACCACATTCACCACACAGTCATCTTCCGTGACACAGGTGAGCTTTTACAACCTGACCTCCAACCTTACAATAAGATACACAAGTGATCCTGTCTATACAATAACCGTTCATGGAGACGCTGTGGCAAGTGCAAATACACTTCTCATTGAAAATACGTCACACGGTGCATTCACAATATGGTACGTGGTAGCAGCGGTCGTGATAGTTGCTGGTGCAATCGGGACAATGAGTCTGAGAAAGAGAAGACTCAACTGATTTTTATAATTCCATATTTTTCATTCAGGTAGTCCCAGCTTTTATTGTTTTCAAAATCTTCCCTGAAGTTCCGGATCAGGTCGAACCTGTCCTTCATTGTGTGAAAAAGCTTTGGGTTCCTGAGTATTGCCGCGGGATGAAACTGTGGGAAGATGAACATATCATTAATGCGGTATATCTTCTTCCAGGCTTCCGAAACTCTTCCAAAATCAGTCTTGAGGACGAATCCCAGAGATTTCAGGGCAGAGTTTCCCATTGGTATAATGAACCTTGGCCCAATTATGTTAAGCTCATCTTTCAGGAATGGCGAACATTTCCTGATTTCAGTTATCTTGGGTGCTCTTCCTACCTTGGGCCTGCACCTCACGGCATTGGATATGTAGACACTCTCCCTTGGCATATTGGTGTCCATCAGCATCTTGTCCAGCAGCCTGCCACTTCTGCCAACAAAAGGGATCCCTGTCTGGTCCTCGTTTGATCCAGGTGCCTCCCCGATGACCATGACAGAGGCCGATTCATATCCAACACCACACACTGCCGTTTTCCTTGAGAAGTGAAGATCACACTTCTTGCATCCCTTGATTTCGTTGCAAATGGAGGAAAGGCTCAACATATAATATGTTAATATTCTATTCCTTATTTATTGGTATTGTTACACATGCAGTTAATCTCCTGGGCTAGTGACAGCAACTGCATTCCCCTCAGTTTTGCGGCTCTTCCTGGCAGTGAGATATATCCCGACTGATATCATAACCAGTCCAAGGTAAGTGTAATAAGTGTTCACCTCTCCGAGAATCAGGTAGCTGAAAAGAACCGAGAGTGCAGGTACAGTGAAAAAGAGGCCCGATATGGATGATACGCTGTATTTCCTGAAAAGGAAAAGAAATATGAAATATGCCACAGCGGTACCAAGACTTCCCATGAAAAGGGTCACCAGTATGAAGTTTAAGTTCAGGCCCGAGAAGGAAAGTGTTCCGTCGAGAAACGTCCAGAGAGCTATAACCGGCAGCGCATAGGCGAACTGAAGAGTATTCACCGCGAAAACATCGGTACCGGTCGAAAGGTATTTCTTGAAATATATTGTTCCAAGAGACCAGCAGACTGCAGCAACAAGAAGAAGGAATATCCCTATGCCAGGTTTGAGATATATCTGGTCAGCAAAAATTGTTATCAGGCCTGCAAAACCGACGGCTGTACCGGCAATCTTGAACCTGTCCAGTTTCTCCCCTATAAGGAGGAAGGAAAAAACAAGCATCAGTATTGGATATGAGTAAATTATAAGGCTTGAAAGGGACGCACTTACCGACTGCTCACCAGTAAACCATAAACCCATGAATATGGTAATGTTAAGCAGTGAAAATCCCAATATCTTAAGATGGGTCTTCAGGTCTCTCGGTATTTTCATATTCCTGAAGAAAATGGCAAATGAAAACACCAGGGCAAAAATCACCCTGAACAGCAGCACCATCATGGGAGGCTCGTATTCCAAAGCTATCTTTACAAAAGGGTAGTTGACTGCCCAGAAAGAAGCCATGGCAATAAATGCAATGCCGTCGGCAAGTTTTGCCATCCGTCCTGAATGTCCGGCGGAATTAAAATTTTATGTAAAGTATTGCGGAAAAATCCCGCCGGTTGCAGATTCAAAAATACAGACACTCTTTCCTGCATAAATCTGGCAGGTGAAAACAAGGGTTTTATTCCTGTTCCCAGCCTCAGCCCCCAACAAACAACATGCATCAATGGGCAAGTGCTTACTGGCTGTTCTGAGACAGGAGGATTGCGAAGTCATAGTCCAGTTTGCTGTCCAAAGATGGCCTTATGACAAGGTCATCCCCCCTTCGAAGGGCAACAACAACCCTTCCGGTTTTTTCCATATAGTCATGGAATTCCCTTATGGCCTTACCCTTAAAGGATTCGTCAACTGAAACCTCCTCAAACCTCATCTTTCCATCTGTCCTGAGCAGTTCACTGTATATTCTTGAAATTCCAGGATTCAGCACTGCATTGGATATGAGAAGGGAAGACACATTGCCCTTGACTATGACCTCATCTGCGCCCAGATTGCGTGCCGCATCCTCATTATCTCTGGAGAGCAGCTCAGCAATGACATAGATGAGCGGATTGACCTTTTTAATATTGGATATGGAGACAATAGTTTTGGCATCGACGGCGGCGATTTCCTCACCCTCATTTCTTCTGTCTGCGAGAATTACCGCAGTTTTGCATCTTGAAATCCCGGCCCTTTCAAGGTCTCTTGCATTGAGGCTTGTGCCGTTGACATAGTCAACATTCGGATCCTCAATCCTGGGTTTTGTCTGGGACAGGATGAGAACAGGTATGTCCTCCTCCAGTATGTCATGGGCAATTTCCGCCGCCTGGTCATTGAAATTACAGATTATGATATGCTGTTTCATCTTTGTCCTGGCCTCTCCAAGCTTCCTGGCCAGCCTGTTGTCTATGAGGTTGGAACCAAGATTGGCAAGAAGAAAGCCTACGCTTCCAATTCCTGCCACCATTATGAATATTCCGTTGATTCTTGCATAAAGGCCAACAACAGGCGTATCTCCATAACCAACTGTTGTAACAGTCTGCATCACCCACCAGAGGCTCGTGAAAAGTGAATGTATTCCAGACTGGGGATTGCCTCTCTGAAGCAAATATTCCGAAAAAACACCGTATGTGATGATGGAAAGGGAGGCAGCCGCGGGCTTAAGGAGAGGCATCCTCACAACTCTCCTGAACCTTTTCAGGAATAACGGGAATAGAACCACAGGGTAAAATCACTAACTTGCATAAAAAATATCATTCAGCCATGAATAGAACTGGTAACAGTGATCTCACAAATGTTAAATCATTATCATGTCATACCAATGACGTGGTCATGTTATTTCAGGACAAACCAAGAATTCTACAGTATTTCAACGAACATGGCATTCTCGTCTCACCGGAGGCACTCCAGGTAATACTGGATAGAAGCATGGGGGACCTCATCCCAAAAATGCTGTCTCCAGAGATACTCCAGGCAGGATACATTGACGAAGGTACGGTAAGGAAGCTTCTCAGGGGTGATACCGGGGTCAAGGACCAGGATTTCGAGGTTTACTTTCCCGATATCAGGGTCAACAGTTCGGTTGAAGACTTCAGGCAGATGTTTGTAAGCAAATATACCAAACTGAAGAAGATAGTGATGGCTTCGTCGACAATGAGGGGATCAGTCGATATAAAGAAGGCAAAACTCAGCATTGGCGAGGTCAAGGTCATTGGAATGGTCTCCTCCGTTGACGTGACTAGAAATGGTCACAAGAGGCTGGTAATAGAGGACATGGAAGAGAGCGTGCAGGCCATACTGATGAAGGACAGGAACGCCGATGAGCTGATTCTGCAGGACGAAGTAATAGGCGTTGTTGGGAGCGTAAGCAGGGGAAAAGGCGACCCGGTGATATTTGTAAAGGAAATCATCAGGCCGGACATACCTTACAGGATGATGGACGAAACAAAGAGGGAACCGGTGTATGTGGCATCACTCTCAGATATACACGTTGGAAGCAAGACCTTCAGGAAGGATGACTTCCGTGCAATGATAAACTGGATAAAGTCATCCAGGGAGGAGGCAGAAAACCTGAAATATCTCATACTCAGCGGAGACGTGGTCG
>JAJYYD010000112.1 GCA_021801305.1 Thermoplasmata archaeon | reverse complement strand
TTAAGGGTGCCGCCAGTGGCATAAACCTCTTCAATGTAATTACGAGAATGCTTAAGAAACTGCTCCAGTCCTGATTTATCATAAACGCTGAAAAGTGCTCTCATCAAACTGCTATAATTCAGCATGATAAAACATTTGCCGATTGCCCTGTTCATGTCATTGTATAAATTAAATTACTATGGGTAATATTCATACCAGTTTGGTAATTTTACGGCACTTCCTACAAAAATTTTATTATTATACTTATATAGGGTCTGGAAGAGGCAAAATAATGGTAAGAAACATTTCAGTAGAGAGTCTCAAGCAGACAGCCACAGTAGAAAGAGAAGTGGAACTGGTCGAAAGAAAGGGAATAGGGCATCCTGACAGCGTATCTGACGGTATCGCTGAGGCAGTGAGCCGATCGCTCAGTAAGTATTACCTTAAGGAATATGGAAAAATACTGCACCATAACACTGACCAGGTCGAGGTTGTAGGCGGACAGTCTGCACCTAGATTCGGAGGAGGACTTGTTCTGGAGCCAACATATATTCTCCTGAGCGGAAGGGCCACCACGAAGGTTGGAAATGACAGAATTCCGTTCAAGTCCATAGCCACAAAGGCAACAAAGGAATTCCTGAAAGAGGATTTCAAGCATCTGGACTTTGATGCCGATGTTATGATAGACTGCAGAATCGGACATGGATCTGTGGATCTGGTTGATATCTATGATACAACAAAGCTTAGATCAAACGACACATCTTTCGGTGTAGGTTTTGCACCGTTTTCAGATACAGAAAACCTTGTACTCAGCACCGAAAAACTGCTCAACAGCAAGGATTTCAAATCCAGGATGCCTGCTATAGGGTACGACATAAAGGTAATGGGTTTCAGGCAGAAGGATGTCATAAACCTAACAATAGCTGCTGCATATGTTGACAAGTTTGTTAAAAATGCTGATGAGTATTTCTCGATCAAGGAAGAACTGAAAGAGATAGTCAGGAACCATGCCGGTAAACAGACAGACAAGAAAGTTAACGTGTTCATCAACACGGCAGATGAGGAAGACGGGAAAAAGGTAGGAGAATACCTGACTGTCACAGGACTCTCAATGGAAAACGGGGATGATGGATCAGTTGGAAGAGGAAACCGTGTAACCGGCATAATAACGCCATACAGACCAATGAGCATGGAGGCTGCAGCAGGTAAGAACCCGGTAACACACGTGGGAAAACTCTACAACGTCATGTCAAACATAATAGCAAATGATATAGTGAAGGAAGAAGGAGGAGACATAAAAGAGGTCATGGTAAGAATCGTATCCCAGATAGGCAGAAGGATAGACGATCCCCATGTGGCAAGCATACAGGTAATATATGCAGACGGAGTTGATCCTTCAAAGCACAAGAACAATATAACAGCAATAGCCGACAACAGGCTGCAGCACATCAGTGACCTCACGAAGATGTTTGTGGACGGAAAGATCTCAGTATTCTGATCTGGAAACGCTAAATGATGCGCCACATAAGGTAAGCATCAGACAGGTCACTGTAATATCCCTTTAAGGTGGATGTTACAACAAATCCATTTTTTTTATAGAACATTATGGCCCCCTTGTTATCTGTACGCACTTCAAGCCTCATGCTCATGAGATTCTCCATTTCACATACCTTGATGAAGGAAGAAAGCAGTGCCTTTCCAAAGCCCATATGCCTGTATCTGTCCTCAATGGCAAGAATCAATATCCTGGCCTCAGTCTGGGAAAATTTAGATCCAACCAGGAATCCAACAACCTTTTCGTTCAGGGTGTAGACGAAAAAACCTTCCGGCCAGGTCTGGAAAAGATCCATGAACAGGCTTCCTGAATAGTACTCTGAAAGTGACTTTGAGGCTATTTCAAGTATCCTGTCAACGTCTCTGACGTTGAAGTTTCTCACAGTTCCCAGATCAGAATTTGTTGTAACCATATGCCAATTATTCCTCTTATTTCTTCATGAATTTATATATTATGGTGCTTCACTGCCCGACCTTCAATTTCTTTATGCGTCGTATCTCACGGTTATACGCGTCTGCAATTTCTGCAAATCCCACTGTGCCTAAAACTTCTCTGTCTTCGCCAACCACAACCAGCTTTCCGCTTGGCACCCTTGTCAATATGTCCAAGGCATCATGTATGCTTTCCTTCTCGGATATGGTTTCCGGATTTGCATTCATGTAATCCTGCACGGGAGAGGATGAATAGTCCACATTTCCGGGAATTTCCTCCAGTGACAGGAGGCCTTCAAGCTTTCCGTTCTTCCTGACAACTACGCTTTTTGTCCTGGAACCTCTTATGACTTCAATAGCCTCCTTTAAAGACTGTTCCGGCCTTACATAGGGATAGTCGCTCCTCATGGCATCAGATACCAGAACATCATCCATTATGGGCCTGTCATATTCCAGTCTATGGGCAGGTGAGGCTGCCCTGTCCTTGACCTGGGCGCTGTATATGGAGTTCTTCATTCCGGAAACGAAGTAGGCAACAGTTGTGGACAGCATCAGTGGCAGGAAAAGAGCAAAACCGCCAGTCATTTCCGTTCCCATTATAAGTACGGAAATCGGCGCCTTTGAAACACCACCGAAGAACGCGATCATGCATACTATCGTAATTTCAGTCACATCCAGGAAGGGAAAGTAAGGGTGTATGACAATTCCTATTGCTGCACCCATGAATGCTCCTGTGACTATTCCAGGGGCAAAAACACCTCCTGATCCTCCTGATCCTATTGTAAATGAAGTTGCAACAATCTTCAGGAAAAACAGGATAATGAGCAGGTATAAAGGCAGAAGCACAAGATTATTGTAAAATATCTGCTGGACCCAACCGTAGCCAAGCCCGAGGACTTCCGGGAAAAACATGGCAATTATTCCAACAATGAGTGCTCCAATGGCGGGCCTGAAGTATTTTGAAACCCTCTTCATTCTTGAAAAAAGCTTCTGGACCTCATAAAACACCCTTACATATAGTATCCCACCAAGGCCGGCAAGAACGCCTACCAGAAGATAGACAACAAGTGCCTCGGGATGGGTAAATCCCAGTATTGTGTTCTGTGGAATCGTGAAAAGTGGTACATAATGGAACGGATAGGCAAATATGGAGTATCCAACCACGGAAGCAATTATGGCAGGAATAAGGGCCTCAACCTCAAAGTCCTGCCTGTATAGAATTTCAGTACT
The DNA here is from genome assembly GCA_021801305.1 of Thermoplasmata archaeon. Lineage (GTDB taxonomy): Archaea > Thermoplasmatota > Thermoplasmata > Thermoplasmatales > Thermoplasmataceae > Oxyplasma. The sequence goes on along the minus strand of JAJYYD010000112.1, from coordinate 1,548 downwards.
CAGGAGAGCACCTCCAAGTGGTGCCATGAATATGCTCCCAATTCCGGCACCTATACCAGCAGCCATGGCTATTCTTCTGTCTCGGTCACTCATCTTGAAGGCATCAGCAATGAAGGAACCAAAACCGGCAGCAATCTGTGCCGTAGGCCCTTCCCTGCCTGCACTTCCACCCGAACCTATTGTCACAGCGGACGCAACCATCTTGACAATGGGTATCCTTCTCCGTATCTTTCCGTTATTTTCGTGAAAGGCCTTTATGGCTGCATCGGTTCCATGTCCTTCCGCTTCCGGAGCAAATCTGTAGACAATAAAACCGGAAATTAAGCCTCCAATGACCAAAGATACTGGAACAAGCAGCATCCTATAGTGGCCAATTACGTAATTTGGGACTCCTCCTGACACGCCACTTACGGGGGGTGTAAATCCAGTTAACGGAACAAGGAGATAATCAGTTACAAGTTTAATGCTGAAATATAACGCAAGAGATCCCACCCCAGCAATTATACCTATGAAAATACCAACAACAACCCACTTTGCTGTACTTCTGGAAAGCAACAATTTTCTCATTTTACTCAAAATGCTTCTGCCTTCCTCCATTTAACCGTGAAGTAATAACAAGATAGCATATTATTTTTGGGTCAGTTCAAATAAGAAATTTCAATTATGAGGTTTCTCAGAAACTTTCATGAAGAAATCTTTGCAATCCCTAAGAGGGTCAAGTGAAAGCTTCATTTCAGGTATGTATTTCCTGAAATATCTTGCTCTCTTGTCCAGAATCATTGCCATTCCAATATCATTTTCATTTCTTATGAGCCTGCCTATCTCCTGCTTGATCTTTATCACAGTTGGGTAGGTTACCGCATATTCCCAGCCTTTTCCGAACACCCTGTCATAATAACGGTAAATGGAGTCCTGCTTTGCATCGGGACGGGGATAGGGAATACCTGCTATGATGACAAACTCAAGCTGGTTGCCAGGAAAATTCATGCCTTCTGCTATTCTTCCCCCGGAAACTGCAAAAAGTGTTCTTCCCCCCTTCCTGAATTTATTTATCATATCCATCAGGTCTGACTGGGTTTTACCTCTTGTCTCAACCATTACGCGTGACGGAAACCCCATGGAATGTATCCTCTCAAGAACGTTGTATGAAGGGAAGAATACTATGGTGTTTCGCTGTATAACCGAAGTTAATGACTTTATCTGATCATAAAGCCTTGAAGCGCCACTTTCATCAAATTCATCGAATTTTGTGGTTGTCCCTTCGTAATACATGACCGATAGATTCTCCTTTGGAAACATGTAGGGTATCACCCTGCTTGAGGAGTCCTGAAAGCCGGTTACATTCAGGTAGACATCTATTGGATTCAGGGTACCGGACATGTGAATTGTCTTTGATTCCCTGAGGGGGTTCAGGAGGACAGAGGGATCCATGCAGAAAGCCTCAATCTGGCCATTTCTCTGCCTTGAAAGCACAGCAACGAACTTCTCCTCATCAACCGTTTCCCAGGACATCAAATAATTTGAAATGGAGAATACGGAAGACCTGGG
>JAJYYD010000052.1 GCA_021801305.1 Thermoplasmata archaeon | reverse complement strand
AAGCCCCGGAAGGATGATTATTATGATCGGTACAGGATCCATGTTTATCCCCTCAGCTCCTCCATGGGGTAGTGCCTGAACTTTTCAATTACAAGTATGGATGATATGACTACAAGGGCAAGAACATCAAGGAAAACGCTTGCCTCAATTATGATGGGCACCGGGACAAGGAATATTGCAAACAGGACAAGTGAGTTTTCCTCTTCTATATACCCTATTATCTGGGAGAATGTTGATCTTCTTGATCCTATAAGGAATAGCCCCTGGAAGAACAGGCTCAATGGAAATACAAGTATTGATGAGGGGCCGAATTTTGTAACCAGATCAGCGCGTGTAAAAACAATAGAGTATATTATGAATATTCCTACCACAATGAATGCCAGGTCAATCAGGAGCAATGACGCAACGTTGACATTGGACTCATAAACATAAGTCATCCTTCCTGGAACACGCTTATCGAGGAAGTATGTTATTAGGAACCCCCTGAGGAACGCAATGAGGATTCCCAGGATAAGAAGATCAATTGAATGCTCATAATATGCAAGTACAAATGAAATGAGTGCAATTATTGAAGACTGGATCAGCTGACCCTTCACCATTGAGCTTATGTATTCCTGACCCTGGATGTAAAACCCGGATATGGTTGCAAAGGCGGCAATGAGGAAAACAGCGTAATCTATCGGAATCATGCTATCACCACGCTGAATATGAGGAAAAGTATTGAAAACGTGAAGCTTGTTGCAAGGTAGTCCTGGATTCTGAACAGCCTCATCTTGGCAAATGTGGTTTCAATTATGACCACAATGACAATGAGGAGGATCCACTTCAGGAACATGACCGGAATGTCCAGCAGGAATCCCGGAAATGAAGACTGGAGACCCCATGGTATGAAGAATACATTCAGGAAAATTGCCCCAAGTATGTACTGTTTCATATACCCTGACCATTTTGAAAGTGAGAGAAGCTTTCCACTGTATTCATAACTCATACCTTCATCTATCATCCCTAGTTCCGCAAGTCCAGAGCTCTCCAGTGGTATTTTCCCGGTCTCGTAAAGGAAGAGCATGAAAAATGCTATGGTGGCAAAAATGTGTTCCAGGCTTATGTTCTGTATATAGTGAGTTGCAAGGAAGCTGTTTGTCGTATAAGGGTTGTTTGTGTTAGTTATGAGGGATACTGCAAAGAAAACAGTTATTAGTGTCGCCTCTGAGAGGAAATTGAAGGAAAGGGCCCTCACTGCACCCATAGCGGTAAAATTGCTCCTGGAATCAAAGGCGGCAGCTATCTTGACGAATGCAGCCAGAGAGAAGAGTATTGCTCCACCTAGGAAATCTGCACTTGCAGTAAAGAATACCGGTTCAGGGATTACAATCGGCACAATGAGCGCTATCAGGGAATATATACCGAAAAGAATGAAGGGAGCATACTTGAAAATCAGGCCGGAACCCCTCGGTATGAGAACCTGTTTCTTCATGTACTTGAAGATGTCATAATATGGCTGGAATATGCTTGGCCCTTTACGTGATTCAACTTTGGCTTTAAGATTGGCAATAATCCCGGCAAAAAGTGGGGCCATCAAGACTACAAAGAGGTACTGTGTTAATGTCCTGATTAAAGTATATATTAGCATAGCTGACACCTGCAAATTTCTTTGTAGGCGTCATTAACCCCCTGATCGGGAATTGTTCAACTCTCCATGGGAAAGTTCTGGAAACGCCATTCCAGGAAGAGTTATTGATATGAAATATTAAAATATTCTTATGGCTGTTGCTGCACGAGGATATACCACCAGGTATTTTCAGGACTCTAAAACACAGATTATACAGATAAATGAAACTGTGAGATTAAATATGAAAAAATCATACTTCCTGAAACATCCCCTGATCCTCCCTTAAAGATCAGGATCTTGGAACAATGGTTTAATGCAGCTATGGAGGTCTGAAAAATTTGGAATTGAAAAATAACAGCGGCGAAGATTCTTTGAAAGAGTTTAGGCATTTTGGGCAGCAGATAGTCGAAACTGCGTCTCTTTTCTACTCCCGTGGATGGCTTTTCGGAACAAGTGGCAACCTGAGCGCAGTGATCAATGAATCTCCTCTTCGGATCGCTATAACAGGCAGCGGCCTGCATAAAGGAAAACTTGACCTTTCCGGACTTATTGTGATAGATGGCGAGGGAAGTGTTATAAGCGGGGACAGGAAAGTTTCAAGCGAGGCAGATCTCCATATCGCAGTCATAAAGCATATGCACGCCGGTTCTGTATTCCATACCCATTCAGTCTGGTCCACAATGCTGTCCAGGAGATACCTTAAGGATGGGGGGATCGTGCTTCATGGATATGAGATGCTCAAGGGCCTGGATAATGTAAGGACACATGATCATTCAGAATGGATTCCAGTAATTGAGAATTCACAGGACATGAAAACCCTCTCTGTCAGGGTAACAGGCCTTTTGAAGGAACATCCTGAAATCCATGGCTTCATGCTTTCCGGGCATGGCCTCTACACCTGGGGAAAGACCCCGGCGGAGGCGGAAAGGCATGTGGAAGTCATTGAATTCCTGCTTGAAGTACATGGAAGAACCCTGGCTGGAACAGGTAATATATCCTGAACCCATGAACATGCATTCACGGTGATTAGAAATGGTGAAAGTAAGAGTGCCTGAAAGGAACTTGAATATAACAGATGCGAAGGAATCCTCGGATTTTCTCAGAGGAATAGGAATTATTTACGAACGCTGGGAAACCAGGAATATTGATCCTGAAAATATGGGACCGGACAAGATAATCGGGGCATATTCAAATGAAATTGATCAGCTTAAAAAAGAAGGCGGATACACGACGGCCGACGTAATAGACATAAACCGGAACACGCCCGGACTGGAAGCAATGCTTGAGAAATTCAGGGCAGAACATACCCATGATGAGGACGAGGTCAGGTTCACTGTTGCAGGGCGTGGCATCTTTCATATCCATCCGGAAAACGGGGACGTGGTTTCAGTTGAGGTTGAGGAGGGAGATCTTATCAGGGTGCCAAGAGGGACAAAGCACTGGTTCGACCTGTGCGAGGACAGGCATATAAGAGCTATCAGGCTCTTCCAGAACATATCCGGTTGGACACCGTATTACACCAACAGCGGGGAGGACAGGAAATATCAGCCGATCTGCTTCGGCCCTGCCTACATACCTTCAGGAAAGAAAGTGAAATAAGGCAATGGAATTGAAGATACTTGACAGTATTGATGTGGTGGTTCTTGACATAGAGGGTACCACCACACCCATTGATTTTGTCCATAAGACTCTATTCAAGTACGCAAGACTGAACATGCGTGATTTCCTGAATAAAAACAAAAATTCAGGCATTATAAGAAAAGCCCTGGATGAAATCATGAGAACTTTTAAGGATAATGAGAACAGTATAAGTAACGAACTCGTCGGCAGTACTGGTCACGGGTTTTCAATCGAGAATGCCGCTGCCATGCTGAATCATCTGATAGATATAGACAGCAAGGCACCTCAGTTGAAGCTCATCGAGGGCATGATCTGGGAAGAAGGCTACAGGAATGGACGCCTTAAGGGAGAGGTCTACAGTGATGTACCGGTATTCATGAAAAAATGGGCATCTTTGGGGAAAGATATCTGCATATATTCCTCTGGCAGCATTCTTGCCCAGAAATTGATCTTCTCAACCACAAAATACGGGGACCTGACATCTTACATAACAGGCTATTTCGACACAGGAACTGGAAGGAAAACCGATCCTGAAAGTTACGGAAAAATAGCTGCTTCACTCAAGAAAGATCCTGGAAGGATTCTATTTCTTTCCGATTCCCAGGCCGAGATCAATGCTGCGGCTTCAAAGGGTTTCAGGGCCATAATGGTCCAAAGAGATGGAAATCCGGATATGAATGCCAATCCAGGAATTGTGTCGAGCTTCTCTGAAATAGCATAGGAAAAATCTTCCAGAATATCTGGCCGGCTATGTTGCTTTAATTCGTTAACATAACCTTGAAATAATTCTTAACTGATTCCATAATAGTGATAACCACTGGAACAGGGAACAGGAATATGCCATTCTCCATAAGGAACTCCTTGTGGACAGGGCTGCCCATGATTCTTATACCTCCTGCCATAATGGTAGCCATAATAATCAGCGGGAACTTCTATTTCCTTGAATATTTTCACGTAATTTCCGGTTCAGCATGGACCGGGATGGACCTGGTCATGGGTATATTTTTTGCATATATCATGAAGGGTTTGGGAGATGCAGAAAAGGCAGAAGTCTCCAAGAGGCTGACCCCGATGATGCTTTTCTTCATGCCCGCAATATCAACCACAACCGTTACAGCAGGTGTTTACCTGGCAATCAGCCTTGGAATATCATTCACATCCCCGTATTTTATTGTGGTAGCTGTACTGGCGATAATATTGACCGTACAGGGGCTCCTGATCTTCCTTCCCAATGAGGCAAGAGTTTATCTTGAACTTATCAGGGGTGGAAAGGATATACGGAAAATTGTGAGGCTTACCATGATAAACATCAGGCTTTCCCTGATACAACTTATACTCCAGATAACAATAATACTCTTTATGGCCCACTTTGCCACAAGTTTTGCATTATGAAAAGTGACGTTAACCCAATGAAAAGCGTATACAGGACGGGCTTAATTGCCCTTGCAGTGCCCGCAATAGCATTCTTGCTGGCATACCTGTCAGGAAGCATGCTTGTCCTGGACTACATACATGTCCTGATTGGGGCGATATGGACAGGCGTCGATGTTTTCCTTGGGCTGCTGTTCACAAACGTCATAAAGACAATTAGTCTGGAAACACGGAAAAATATAGGAATAAGGATGATTCCCATGACCCTATTCTTCATTCCCTCTGCATCCATAATCACGCCGCTTGCCGGCTATGTACTTGCTGTCAGGGAGGGCATATTCTCCTTTACTTCTCCCCTCTTCATTGCAATAATAATAGTTGGAGTTACACTTGTCTCCATAGGGTTTCTGACCATAGTCCCATATTCATACGGCATTGCAAGGGAAGCATCACGCAGAGATTTTGATCTTGAGAGGATTTCCAGAAACATGAGAATTGTATCATTGGGATCAATGCTGCAGCTTGTCTTCCAGGTCATTATCATAAGCTTTATGGCCTATATAGTGGTGTATTTATGAAATAAAAATGGAATTAAGGGTTTTCAGTTCTTGACCGGCTTCATCCTCTTGATTATCTCCTGCCCGAATTCTGAGCATTTGAGAGGTTTTATGTTCATGACTCTTGCAAGATCCTGTGTAACCTTCTGGTCATGATAGGTTGCGAGTATTGCGTTCTCGAGGACGTCAGCTGCATCGTCCCACTCCAGGTGCCTGAGCATCATTGCTCCGGACAGAATGAGAGATGTGGGATTGGCAACATCCATTCCTGCATATTTCGGTGCTGTGCCATGAACAGCCTCGAATATTGCGTATGCATCGCCAACATTTCCTCCTGGTGCAAGGCCGAGCCCTCCAACCTGGGCAGAAAGTGCATCAGACAGGTAGTCGCCATTGAGGTTTGTCGTGGCAATAACGTCATAATCCTCAGTCCTGGTAAGCACCTGCTGGAACATGTTGTCCGTGATCCTGTCCTTTATGACTATTTTTCCCCTATAATTGTCAGGATCTTTCAGGTATTCCTCTTCAGTTACAGTGCTATCCTTGAACTCGTTTGCTGCAACCTGATATCCCCATTCCTTGAAAGCTCCTTCCGTGTATTTCATTATGTTTCCCTTATGGACAAGCGTTACGTTTCTCCTCTTGTTTTTGATTGCATACTGTATTGCTTTCCTGACCAGCCTGCTTGATTTGAACTTGCTGATTGGCTTTATTCCGATACCAGTATCATCTGTCAGTTTAACGTCCATGTTTGCAGCAAGAAACTCCCTCATTTTTGCAGCTTCAGGTGAATCGTACTTGAATTCAATTCCCAAATACAGATCTTCGGTATTCTCCCTGAATATAACCATATTCATCTTTTCAGGGTTCTTTACCGGAGAAGGTACACCCGGGAAGTATTTCACCGGTCTTATGTTGGCATACAGGTCAAAATACTGTCTAAGTGTAACATTCAGGCTCCTGAATCCCTGGCCAATAGGTGTTGTCAGGGGCCCTTTAATGGAAACAACGCACTTCTTCAGCTGATCAAGTGATTCCTGGGGAAGGTGTTTTCCAGTTCTGCTTAGTGCCTCTTCTCCTGCAAGAACCTTTACCCATTCAATAGACCTGTCTCCGCCATATGCAAATTCCAGCGATGCATTTATAACAGAAATTGATGCTTTTGAAATGTCCGGACCTATTCCATCCCCTTCAATATAGCCTATGGTCGGGTTAGACGGAACTTCAAGTGTTGAATTGTTTCCTATCTTTATGTAAGCCATGAAAATCCATCTAACATGTCTTACCACTATGTGAAATTTTTCCCATGGCTTATAATAAGAAATACACGCGGAAAAGCTTGTTAACATATTCCGGGAATAAATCCATAAAGTGGCATAGATTCCTGCTGCAAACGTAATCTTTTGTTATCAGGCAGATGAAACCTGTTTTTCCTGAATTGGAGAAAGGCCAGATAAATACTAATTTCCGTAATCCCCATACCTGAACCGGGATGGGAAAATCGTTAATAGTTCATACCCATATTGGATAAATTGATACCTGATGTTTTTTGACGAAACTGGAATGGCTTTTCATGGAAGGTTCAGGGAAATAGGGGTAAATTCAATGACTTTTATGGATGTAACGGGAGGATCAATATGCTAGCGGCAGTGCTGGGAATGCAGTTTGGTGATGAGGGAAAAGGAAAAATAACAGACTACCTGAGCGAAAATTTTGATGTTGTAGTTAGGTTCAATGGAGGAAATAATGCAGGGCATACTGTCGTAACCTCCCAGGGAAAATTCAAGTTTCACCTTATACCATCCGGTTCGCTGAGATCATCCGTTGTGATTCTTGGAAATGGAATGGTCATAGACCCTTACAGCCTTCTGGATGAGATCAGCAACCTGAAAAAGGCCAATCCCGATGTCCAGATAAAGATCAGTAAAATGGCCCATGTTGTGACCCCCATACACAAATTTCTCGACAAATCGGAGGAAACAGTGAGGGGAGGCCTGAGTATAGGCACAACTGCCCAGGGAATAGGGCCCACATACGAGGATAAGTATGCCAGGTCAGGAATTAGGGTTGTGGACCTGCTGGATAAGGAAATAGTGTCCAGGAAATTGGAGATAATATACCACATGAAGGAGAGCCTCCTAGCTGGTTCAATATACAAAGACCAGAGTGAAAGGGATAAACTGGCCGCTGAACTTCATGAGGCAGGAATGAAGCTCATGCAGTATCTTGACTATACCGAAAATCTCATATTCAGGTACAGCCAGGAGAATAAGAGCATACTTTTTGAAGGTGCACAGGGGACCATGCTTGATATAGACTTTGGCATGTACCCTTTTGTAACATCTTCCAACACCCTTGCTGGAGCACTTTCTTCCGGGTCAGGATTTCCATTCAGGAAAATTCAGAGAGTTATTGGCGTAATGAAAGCATATGTTTCAAAAGTAGGATCAGGCCCGTTTCCCACTGAAATTGATGGTGATCTGGCAGTGAAGCTAAGGGACCTCGGTCATGAATATGGAACAACGACAGGAAGGCCAAGAAGGGTAGGATGGCTCGATCTTCCATTACTGAACTATTCCAGCAGGCTGAATGATGTCGATTCTTTTGCTCTTACCAATGTGGACACACTTGGAAAACTTGGGGAGGTAAAGGTTTGCGAAAAATACCTTCAGGATGGAAAAGAGGTTGATTTCATTCCCAGAAGCCTGGAGGAAATTGAAAAAATAAAGATCGGATACAGGACTATGAAACCTTGGGGGAATCTTGACGTGGAATACATATTCTCTAAACCGGAAGGACAGTACGAGAGACTTCCTGTTGAACTCAGGGACTATGTGGAACTGATAGAAGGGAACACAGGGAAACCTGTGGAGATAATCTCGCTTGGCGAGAGGCGGGAGAACACAATTCATAGAAAATTCAAGTCCTGAAATCTGTTATTAATCCACCCAATCATAAATTTTATTCATTGCAAAAGCATTATTATATGATAAAAATGAGAGAAATAAAGGCTCCGAGAGGATCTACACTTACGGCGCGAGGATGGGGTCAGGAATCTGCAATGAGGCTTCTTATGAATAATCTTGATCCGGCCGTGGCAAAAGATCCGGAGAATCTTATAGTATACGGAGGAAAAGGGAAAGCCGCCAGAAACTGGGAATCCTTTGATGAAATTATCAGCATGCTCAAGGAGATGTACAATGATGAAACGCTTCTGGTTCAGTCCGGGAAGCCTGTTGGAGTGTTCAAGACCAGCAAGGAATCTCCCAGGGTTTTGATAGTAAATGCACAGATAGTCCCAAAGTGGGCCACCGATGACATATTCTGGGACCTGGAGAAGAGGGGCCTTACCATGTTTGGACAGATGACAGCCGGCAGCTGGATATATATCGGCACACAGGGTGTTCTTCAAGGGACATACGAAACCTTGTCTGCACTGGCAAGAAAGGAGTTCTCTGCTGACACACTCAGGGGCAAATGGGTTCTGACTGCAGGACTCGGGGAGATGGGTGGAGCCCAGCCCCTTGCTGTTACCATGAATGACGGAGTCTCCATAATTGTAGAGGTTGACAAAGAGAAGATAGACCGCAGGTTGAGGGACAAATATCTTGACACATATGCTGAAACACTTGATCAGGCCTTGAAAATGAAGGACGAAGCTGTTTCAGAAGGAAAACCCCTCTCTATCGGCCTCATCGGAAACGCGGCCACCATTTATTCAGAACTGGTTAAAAGATCCATAGTTCCGGATATTGTTACAGACCAGACAGCTGCCCATGACCTCAATGTAGGTTACATACCTGAAGGATTCACCGTAAAATCTGCTGCCGAAATGCTTGCAAAGAATCCGGAAGAATACAGGAAACTTGTCTATGCCTCCATAGTGAAGGAAGTTAATGCCATGCTTTATTTCAAGGATCATGGATCAAAGGTCTTTGACTACGGGAACAATCTGAGAGGCAGGGCGCAGGAGGGTGGAAACACCAGGTCATTTGAGATCCAGGGGTATGTTCCAGCCTACATACGGGACCTGTTTTCCATTGGTTCCGGGCCATTCAGGTGGGTAGCACTCTCAGGCGATCCAGAGGATATCTACAGGATAGATCAGGCAATAATCGAGAAATTCTACTACGATGAACATCTTGTTAAATGGCTCAAGCTGGCGCGTGAAAAAGTTCATTTCCAGGGCCTTCCCGCCAGGATATGTTATGCAGAATATGGGCAGAGGGAAGCCATAGGGTTGATGATAAACGAGATGGTCAGGAAGAAAAAGATTTCAGCCCCGGTCGCAATTGGGAGAGATCATCATGACACAGGGTCTGTTGCTTCGCCATACAGGGAGACCGAGGCCATGCTTGATGGCAGTGACGCCATTGCGGACTGGCCCATACTGAATGCCCTTCTTAACGCCATCTCGGGCGCAACATGGGTATCCGTCCACCATGGAGGGGGTACAGGTATTGGAAATGCCATTCACGCAGGGTTTGTCCTCGTAGCTGACGGAACACCTGAAGCTGATGAGAAGATTAAGAAGGTCCTTAATGCGGACCCCGGAATTGGAGTCATAAGGCATGCTGACGCAGGGTACGAAGCTTCAAAGAAACTTTTGAGAAGTGGGGTAAAGTTCAAGATACCTTTTGAAAAATAGCTTCAAATATCTTTTATAATTTTTATTTTATAACATATTTATTAAACAATTTGTAGTAAAGTTTTTATAGAAGAATATATTTACTTATTTGCTTACCGGAATTGAGGTGATGAAAATGACCGAAAATATATCCGTAAAAGCAGAGAAGGAATTGAAAGCGCCGGAGACACAGGAAAACAGGTACTCCTTTGAAAAAGATATCATGAGTACCAGAAGAATGGAAGGGCTAGAAACAGTGGCAGGCATGATGGGAAAGATCTGGTCAGAAAACGACCTGAGCATCATGGATATAAAAAACCTGATTCCGTACCTTATGTCCATGACATTCACCCAGTCGGGAGATTCTGATCTGGAGATACTTGACTACATCGACAACTACATCAAGCCGGCTGTCTTCGAATACAACCGCGTGATCAGGAACGCAAAAAAATTTGTACCTGCAGAATTCCATAACGTATCCCCTGGAATAAAGAGATGATCCGAATAAGGGAATCTGCATCTAAACCATTATTTTTCTATTTATAGGGACATAATATATGTTGAAAAGATTAATAAATAAATTCAAGATGTGTAAAAATGTCACTGAAAGCTGTGGTTATGGCTGGTGGAAAGGGCACAAGACTTAGACCCATCACGTATTCGATTCCAAAACCCCTTGTCCCAATTGCCGGAAAACCCTGTATCGGATATATTCTTGATTCATATTATGCCGCAGGCATCAACGATGTCATTATAACAACCGGTTATAAATTCGAATCACTTATTAATGGGGTTCTTAAATTCAAGCAGGATGACCAGAACATCCTCTTTTCTGTGGAGAGGGAACCTGCAGGAACAGCCGGAAGTGTCGGCCTTATCTCAAAATTTATAGACGATACTTTTGTCGTTGGAAGTGGCGATACCCTGTCCGATCTGGATGTCAGCGATGTCGTGAAATTTCACAGGAAGATGAACTCAAAGATCACAATGGCACTTACAACAGTTGAGGATCCTTCACAGTTCGGTATAGTGGAACTTAAAGATAATAAGGTGGTCAGATTTCTTGAAAAGCCTGATCCAAAGCAGACCTTTTCAAAGCTGATAAATGCTGGACTCTATGTGATTGAGCCTGAAATCCTCAAATATATTCCAGGCGGATTGCCCTATGACTTTGCCAGGGACCTCTTTCCCAAACTGCTGGACATGGGGATTGACATATACGGATACCACGCCAAGGGGATATGGCTGGATACGGGCAGGCCCAATGACATGATCAAGGCCAACCAGTTGATGACAGCCAAGTACGGAATGGAAGTATCAGGAAATGGAATGAAAGGCACAGTTATCATAAAAACACCTCATTCTAAATTTTCCGGAGCCTACATTGAAGGGCCGACGTTCATCGGCGAAAATGTAAGGATAGGGAAAAACAGCAAAATAATAAGATCTGCAATCTATGATAATGTTGAGATAGGAAACGATGTACAGGTAACAGATTCGATTCTCATGGATTCCGACAGGGTCATGGACGGCAGCAAAGTCATTAAATCCGTAATAATGAAACAGACGGAGATAGGTTCGGAATGTGAGATTGAGGAGAGCGTGCTGGCCCCTAAACTTCAACTCCAGAGCAAATCCAGGGTTTATAACGTCTCACTTTCATCGGAAATACTCCCTGAAGATGTTGTATAATTTAATGGAACCATGATTTCTGGAAATAAAAAATCCAGTACCAGGCGTTAAAATATTTTTAATTTTGGTTTATAAAAATCCTGCTTTCTGGAGTATAAGGAGATCCTCTGTGGTCAGCTGCTCCCCATTCTTGAATTTTTCAAACAGTGTTGTGGCGGTCTTCTGGAGCTCACCCTCTTTTTCCTTCTTCTTGGTTGCCCTTGTCTTTGTGCGCAGACTCCCTATTACCTTTTCAAGATCTCTCAGGTCATTCTTTGCCTGAATGAATGCCTCGTGTTCCTTAGTAGATTCCTGGCTGAATTTTACAAACAGCTCATGGTATTCATCGGCCTTCTTCCTGACCTCATCCAGTTCCTGAAGATCTTTGTTGATCTCTTCGCTTATTGCCGAAATTTTTGAAGAAATTTCCTCAATTTCCTTTTTTTCAGATTCACCGAGCTTCTTTTCCTCGTTAATCTTTCCATTCAGGTCCCTGATAGATGAGTTGCCTTCCAGTTCAGTCTCGAACTGCTTTTCCATTCGTTTAATTTCATTTGTAAGTTTTTTGATTTCTGCAACTACCTTAAGCTCTTCATTCTTCTTCAACTGTGTCGTCTGCTGCTTGAGTTCAAGTCTCTCAAGATCCTTTTTCCGAGCCTTAATGTCCCGCCTGTCGATGCCCTGAATGTTGGCTTCGTCCCTGATCTTCCTCATTTCCTTCCTGAGTTCAGAGAGCTTCCTGTAATGCTCTTCCTTATCGGCCCTCATATTCTGGACTTTTTCTATAAGTTCATTCTTCTCCGCGATCTTCCTCTTTACATCGTCCCTCATTTCTCTAACTTTTGTGTTAAGCTCATCGCGGAGCTGTGCATATTCATGGGCCTCAGTGGAAGCATTGTCTCTTTTGCTTACATGCTCCTCTACTATTTCCCTAATAACTTCCTTTTTCTGTTCAAATTCTTCAAGAAGATCACTCATAACAAACCATCGACGCAGAAACTTTCTGGATATTAAGGAATCAAATATATACCTTTCGCAGTGTCTGCATGGCTTGTTAATATAGTTTCAAAGGATTATTTTATGCATTTTACGTTTAGTTGCGTTACAATAAAATTGAATGATAAAACATATAAAATCACTGAATAACTGGTCGGTGATCAGGTCCACGACAATTTTATAAAAAAGTTGACCAGCCGGAATTTTAAGCTTTTCACTGGTTGTTGTTCTGATCCATTACGTCCGGCTGTTTTGGTCTCTGTGGAGGCCTTGCCCTGTTTCTGGCAGAGTTTGAGAAGCTCCTTGCTATGAAAATGCCTGCAACCAGTATTATCTCGAAAATAATGACGTCATTTATCACTGTCACGATAAACAGTTCCTTGAATGTTGATGAAATTGACAGGGTATCCGGACCGCTCCCCGTGCCGAAGCCTGTGAAAAGGGTTGCTCCAGTCTGATTTTCGAAGGTGAAATTGTATGAATATATGTCTGCAGGCGGATTTGTATAGACATAATAGAAGACCTGATCACCTGAAGAATTTATGAAATAATTCATCTGATCTGATGTTACATTTTTCTGGAAAGCCGTTGTATTTATGGCGAGTGTCACAAAGGCAGGATTCAGGTGCACTCCATCCATGACTTTCATGGTGAAGTTGTAACTGGAGTAGTTTCCGGCGTATGGGGTAACCTGCGTCTGTACGCTGAGGTCTGTGTAATGGTCCGTGACCACTGGATCTGTGGTATAAATTACTGATGTCGATATGCCTGCTGATATCATGGCAACAATAATGAATATAACGAGCCCTCCGATGATTCGTGTCCTCAGCCGGTAGAGCTTTGTATAGTGAAACGAGAAGAAAACTATAACAGGAATAGTAAAAAGAAATGCCTCGTAGACATAAATGGCGGCAAACAGTGCCAGTGTTGAGAAAGCCACTGCCAGAACCGGAGCAGTGATGCGATTATATTTTACAATAGAACTTTTTACGCTTTGCAATAACGGTGTAATTGAAACATACTATTTATTCATTGTTTAAATATTTTGATAAATGCATCCGGAAGCCTTAAGACCGGGACAGAGATATTAAAAATGGTCTGATTATGGCTGATCTTGCAGAAGTCCTGATGATTGAGCATCTTGCAATTAAACAGTCAAAATGGCTGCTGGAAAAGCAGTATGACAGTGATGCATTCATAAATTTTCATTCATATGTAAAGGAGTGCCACATAGAACTTGAGGAAAAAATATGTTTCCCGGTTCTTGAATCCTATCCGTTCCCGGATTCAAAACAGTTCAGGGAACGTGCCGAAAGAATCAAGGCGGATCATAAGCTTATTGACACACTTGCCGTGAATATAATGAAATGGCACGATTCCGGAAACCATGACCTTGTGCTGGAGAGAAAGCCGCTCTTCTACAAGTTACTGGTTGATCACAATGCTTCCGAGGAGGTTGATATTTTTCCCAGATGGAATCAAATGGACGCAAATGAGCTGAAATCATCCATGAAAGACGCACTTTCAACAATTGAGTCTTTCGGAATCGGGAAATATATTGACGCAACCGGGATCAATCCAAGCGCCTTCAGGTATTTTTTCGGCATGGAGAAATGATCACTTGCTGGCAACTTTTTCCAGCAATGGAAGATTTTATTCGATTCTGGCAGAGACCTCTTTCTTCTCAGGTTCGGGAAGATAGGTGTCAACAAGCCCGAATAGCCCGTTTTCCTCCTTGTACACGTGCTGGAGCAGGGTTTTTGCGATTATGCCGCATTTTCCAGACAATTCATCCTGTGATAGCTGCACTTCCTCATCAGATTCAGTCATATTGGGCCTGTAAAGCAGTTGTCTTTCCCTCCTTATAGTAAGGTGTTCCCCGGAAATTACCCTGATTGGCTCCTCAAAATCAAGGTACTTCCTGAGGTATGGCCTGAATATTGGTATTAGAAAATTATCCTCAAGTGCAAAATGCACGTTAATGGAATAATCCACATGTTCCAGGAATTTTTTCATATCAATGCTGTTCTCCAGGTATCCCTCCGCAAATTCCACCGTGGTTATGTGCTGATTGCGCAGCAACTGGGTTGCAATAGAACCCTTGAAAGTAAGCGAATCCTTCAGGCTCATATTTATGCAATCTGATATCCTGGATAAATATTTCCATGGCAATGATATATCTCTTCCAGGCAGGTGAAATATGGTTATTTCAAAGTACTGAAAACTGCCGGGTCATAATTACCCCAAGTAATTGAATTTGTAATATTATTTATATATTCTGGTAATATAATCATTACCTATGCTTCCATCTATAGAAGAACTGAGGAAAATGCGGAAGAACCTTGGAATAAGCCAGAAGGAACTAGCGAAGATCAGCGGTGTCAGCCAGTCTTATATTGCAAGGCTTGAAAAGGGCAGCATAAACCCCACCTATGACAAAGTGAGAAAAATATTTGAGTACCTGAACAAGACCGGCCAGAAGGCAACCGGAATAGACATTGTCGCGGGAAAGATAATGACCAAGTCAATCATAACATGCAATCCATCTGATTCCATAATATCCGCATTAAACACCATGAGGGAGAAAGGCTATTCTCAGCTGCCTGTTGTTACCCAGGATGGGAAGGTTATAGGTGCTGTGACTGAGAGTGACATCAATGATCTTCTCATAAGGGGTGCCACAATAGAATCCCTGAAACATCTGCTGGTCCGCAAGGTAATGGGCATTACACCACCGCAGGTTGATAAATCAAGCCCGATTTCAATGATATATCCGCTTCTGAAGTTCTCGAACGCTGTTCTGATCATGGATGGAGGGGAACTGAAAGGCATAATAACCAAAGCTGACATACTGAAGGCTGTAGAAGAGTATGCCTGATATCCCCCTTGAAATATTTCAGTCCCTGTTGTTTTTCATACCTGCTTTCATAGCCAATCCCGGAGCCGTAATAACAGGAGGCCACTTTCCTGTGGACTTTGGGAAAAAGTTTGTGGACGGAAAGAGGATTTTTGGAGACGGAAAGACATGGAGTGGTTTTTTTGGAGGGGTTGCTGCAGGCGTCATATTTGGCCTGATCATTTACGCTCTGCTGGTTGTTTTAAACCTGCATATCGGGAATTTCTCATCCACGTTAACCGGGGCAATAGGAGTCCTTGCTACCATGAGCGCCGGATCTCTTCTTGGCGACATGGCAGGTTCTTTCATAAAGAGGAGAATTGGCATAGAAAGAGGTGGAAAAGGTTCCCTGCTTGACCAGTGGCCTTTCGTACTGATGTCGTTCCTGCTCCTGTTCGTATTTGAAAGGCACTTCTTCATGCTTTATTATGGTGACATAGTAGGATTGATTACAATACTGATCATAACACCTCCCCTCCACAGGGCAGTCAATATAATAGGTTACAGGATGAACAAGAAGGATGTGCCATGGTAGACAGCGTTAAAATGGTTATTGCCGTAAGGAAGGACCTGGACATGGGGAAAGGGAAAATTGCAGCCCAGGCAGCCCATGCCGCGGTTTCATGTGCCCTGAAGTCCGAGAAGGATGACAGGAAGTTATTCCGGGAATGGATAAGCCAGGGCCAGAAAAAGATAGTTATCAGGCTTGACAGCCTGGAAGCCGTAATGAGACTGAAAACA
Source organism: Thermoplasmata archaeon (assembly GCA_021801305.1). GTDB lineage: Archaea > Thermoplasmatota > Thermoplasmata > Thermoplasmatales > Thermoplasmataceae > Oxyplasma. The sequence goes on along the minus strand of JAJYYD010000052.1, from coordinate 11,693 downwards.
ATGATCGATCAGATGGGTATAACGTCCTGCCTTATCACCGATGCAGGGTTCACGCAAATAATGCCTGGAACAGTGACATGCCTGGGCATAGGTCCTGTTGAGGAGAGCGTTATAGATCCCATAACAGGCAAATATCCGCTTCTCTGATCACTATATGACTTCAAGCGCATTCTGCAGGTCATAAATCAGATCTTCCGGATCTTCGATCCCTGTGGAGAACCGGACAAGTCCGTCTTCTATTCCCATTGATTTTCTGATTTCAGGAGGAATCGTGGAATGGCTGGTATCGACCGGAAGTGTCACCAGGCTTTCCACCCCTCCAAGGCTTGGTGCAGCCGATGGAATTCCCAGATGCTTTATGAAGTTCCTTGCGGCTTCAATCCCACCTTTCAGTTCGAATGAGATCATGCCCCCGTAACCAGAGAGGTTCTGTCTTGCAGCTTCAAAGAACTGGGAATCCGGATCGCCTGGATAGAATACCCTCTTTACCTTTTTCTCCTGCTTAAGATAACGGAATATCTCTGCGGCATTTGAATTGTGCTTCTGCATTCTCAACCCCAGTGTTTTAAGTCCCCTTGAAGCGAGAAATGCCTGAAGCGCGTCCGGAGTTCCACCAAGAACCTTTCTTTTTGAGTGAATCTTATGGAACAGGTGTTCTTCCGTAGCCACCATTCCCAGCACTATATCACTGTGACCGGCCAGGTATTTTGTTCCACTGTGTATTGACACTTTTGCCCCCAGATCCAGTGGTTTCTGGTTATATGGAGATGCAAATGTTGCATCCACAACCACCGGTGTATCCGTTTCATTTGCAATTTTTGCAGTTGATTTTATGTTTGACACTTTAAGGGTTGGGTTTGTTATAGATTCAAGATAGATCAGGGAGTACCCCTTTCCTGAAAAGTTTCCTGAATTCAATTTCTCCACATTTATGAAATCGGTCTCTATGCCCATTTCCAGTGCATCTTTCGAGAAGAACGAACTGGTCTGCCCGTAGAGATCGGAGATCGAAAGTATCCTGTCCCCTTTTTTACACATGGATAGAACAGTCGATACTATGGCGCTCATGCCTGATGAAAAAGAAAGGCCATGCTTTGAGTTCTCAAGTTCCGAATATTTCAGCTCAAGAGCCTGCAAGGTCGGGTTGCCCCATCTGGAATATATATAAGGAAGGTTGCTGGTATGATCGAGGTATGCCCCGGAATTGTAATTTGGATATACAAAAGTTGAGTTCTCAAAAACTGGAGTTGTTACGTTCCCGAATTCTGGAATTTTGAGCTCTCCACCATGCACAGCCTTTGTGTTGAAACCTTTGTAACTTTTATTTTCCATACATGGTTATGTGGATTTCCCCTAATTATTCTTATGAAAGAAACCGTTAAGGGAAGATGACAGATGCTTTGGACATATTCTTATGTTTCCGTTGCATTAAACGATGATCATTGTTGTTTGTAAGCATAGAGGGAATAGATGGTTCAGGAAAGAGCACTCTTGCCAGGAATTTGAAAAAGAAGCTTCTTGAACTGGGAAGACCGGTTTTCCTGACCCGGGAACCGACAGACCGGTTTTTCATCACAGAAAGTGAGCAGAGGAACAGGTCTGCTGAGAATGCAATTGAGCTTTTCTTCAGGTTCACAACTGACAGGCTGCATCACCAGAAGACCATAAACAGTGAACTCGATCAGGATCGGATTGTCATTTCAGACAGGTATATTCATTCTTCATATGCATACCAGGGACCTCTCATGGAGATCATTATGGGCGGCATGGACAGTACCATTGAATGGATGACCAATGTTTCTATGGTTATCAGGATGATGCCTGATCTCATACTCTTCCTGGACCTGGAACCGGACAGTATAGCCACCAGAATTGCCAGAAGGAAAGAAAGATCAGGATTCGAGGAACCTGGATACCTGAAAATGGTCCGGAACTATTACCACAGGATGATCGACAGAAACTGGATAGTTATTGATTCAAGCCTGCCCGTGGAAAAAGTGACTGCGATCGCACTTGAAGCAATACTTGGAAAGCTTAAGGGATAGGCTATTTCCTTGTTGTAACAACTATATCATCAGAAAGTATCATTATTGTATGTTCGGCCTGCGATATGAATGCACCTGAGTGCTCCCTCAAGATCGCAAAGTGTGATACCTCTCTCCTGAAAAGCATCTTTTTAAGATATTTCTTATAGTCTGGATCAATTTTTGCCAGCCATCTCTCGGCAAATGGTATTGTATTGAAATTCCTGTAGATTTCCTCATCCCTGTTTATCTTTGTTCCTGAAAGGATATATATGTTCCCTCCAGGTCCATTGTGTATCATTCCGATTCCTGAGCTTGCGAATGGTTCTATGGCAATTACAGTGTCCGGTTTTACCATAGCGGCATTGCCGTCATCATAATTAGGTATGAATATTGAGGAGTGCAGGTCATACCTGTTTATTCCATGCCCCCCAAGATTCTTTACTGGCTTGAAACCGAATGATGAGACCACCTTCTCTATTTCTGCCCCTATTTTTCTTACAGGTATCATGGGTCTCAGGACCTTGAGGGCAGCGTTCAGTGCCTCCCTTGTGCAGTCTATTAAATCTGAATGTTTTCCGGATTCACCAACCTCAACTGTTGCAGCGTTATCCGACAGATACCCATCTACCTGTGCTCCAAGGTCGACCTTTACAACATCTCCCGTCTTGAAAGTTTTTGTATCCCCGAATGAGGGAGTATAATGGGCGGCCTCGTTGTTAATTGACAGATTGACCGGAAAAGATGGTTTTCCACCCTGTTCCCTGATAAATTGCTCGGCTTTCTCGGCCACATCCAGAAACAGAACACCCGGTTCAATAAGAGTCTGCGCATATTCCAGGGCTTCCCTGCCTATTCTTCCGGCCTCAAGATACTTGTTTTTAACCTCGCTGTCCAAAAATCATTACCGAAACTAAAGTTGTGCAGGGCTTAAGTATTTTTTTGATTCCCCTGTTTATGGGGCATTGAATCCTATGAAAATCTATGAAAAAAAGTTATAATAATTGACCGCATAAGGAGATATGGCATGGTACAAAGTTCTTAAGGATGGAGTTATGAAAGATGGGGACCTGTTCAAGGCTTCAGTGGAAAACAAGGAGATACTTATAATAAAAAGCAAGGAGAACTACTTTGCTACTTCCCTTTACTGCACCCATGAAGACTACGATCTCTCTGAGGGTTTCATGGATGAAGGCAAACTCATATGCCCTAACCATTTTGCAACATTTAACCCGAAGGATGGGTCAGTGGTCAGTCCTCCTGAAGGATCCGGAGACATATCTCCTCTTAAATCGTATAAAACCAAAGTGGAGAACGGGGAAGTGCTGGTAGACTTCCAGTAAACATTTTTTCCACGGAAGGAAACCAATGAAAATTCTAGTACTGATAAAACAGATTCCTGACATAAACAAGATAACATTTGACAGCAGAACAATGAGGATAGTAAGGGAAGGTGTGCCCTTGATGTTCAACTCCTTCGACAAGAAGGCTGTTGAGGAGGCCATAAGAATCAAGGAAAAGACCGGATCTGAGGTTGTAGTGGCAACAATGGGCCCCCCTTCTGCAGGAGAAATACTCAATGAATCTCTGAGAATGGGCGCAGATACTGCTTATCTTGTCACCGACAGGAAGTTTGCCGGTTCGGACACATGGGTTACGGCAAAAATACTGTCAAAGGTCGTGGAATACGTGAAACCAGATCTTGTCCTGGCAGGCAAATATTCACTTGACGGGGAAACGTCCCAGGTTCCGCCTGAAATTGCGTTCATGACAGGAATGAAATTCAAGTCGTCAGTTTTCACAATTGAATTTTCGGAAGACATGAAGACAGTGATACTGGGTCAGGACAGGGAAGATGGGATTAACAGGTATGAAGGAACCCTTCCTGCCGTCTTATCAGTTAGTGAGAAGATAAACAGGGCAAGATCCATAAAGCCTGAAACACCAGACATGACCTCAAGAATAGTGATGCTCGACGCTGAAAAACTTGGCATAGATTTCACGGGTACTGATGCGTCCCCAACAGTTGTTACCGGAACTTCAGAGGTAAGGAATCTGAGAACTGTAAAGTTCCTTAACCCTGGGAAAGAGGCATATGAAAAAATCGTTGAAATGATTAATGAAAAGAAATCCGGCGGCAAGTCAGAAACTATAGACAATTCCTCAACCGGGAAGAATGGTTCTGTCATGGGAATTGCACTGGACGATCCTTTGGTATCAATAGAGATTGCGTCAAAAATATGTGAAATCTCAAAAGGCAAGGACCTTGAGGTAATAATGGCTGGAAATGTTGATCCTGAAAAGCTGAAAGGGATGCCGTGCAACAGGTATGTCAGTGTTAAATCACGTGGAAATGATACTTTTGCGGGAAGCATAATAAAAATTATGGAGAAAGAGAAACCAGAATTCGTTATTTTCCCTTCAACCATAGATGGAAGGGAAATTGCAGCAAGAATTGCCGGGGAGAAATCACTGGGCCTCACTGCCGACTGCATAGACCTCAAATATGACGGAAAACAGCTTGTCCAGCTTAAACCGGCATTCGGTGGGGGAATAGTTGCGGAGATAGTATCAAGGACAAAGCCCGCAATGGCTACCGTAAGGCCCGGGATGTTCCTCAAATATCGTGGAACTGTAGACTTCAAGCTGGATCATGCGGATTCCTCAGGCAATGAAAGTTTCAGGCTGCTTGAAAAGGTACCTGTCCCCCCGGAATACAAGCCTCTCTCTTCCAGCAGTGCAGTCATTGGGCTGGGAAGAGGTATAAAAAAGAGGGATTTTGTCCAGAAAGCTCTTGAACTGAGCCGGAAACTTGGAACAAGCGTGGGAGCCACCAGACCAATTGTGGACATGGGATTTGTACCGCGACAGCAGCAGATAGGGCTTACCGGATCTTCGATCTCTTCAGATCTTTATATAAACCTTGGTGTATCTGGTCAGGACAATCACGTTGTAGGACTGAGGTACGTTCACACCATTGTATCTGTAAATGTGGATCCCGAGGCACCGATATTCAAGTACTCCGATTACGGCATAGTATCAGATGTTAACGAGTTCACCGATGGCTTCCTCCATTACCTCAATGAAAAAGGAATGTAGAACCTCAGAGGCCAAATTGATCTGGCTGATCCTGGATCAGTGAAGAAATGAGAACACATTTAAATCAAGGAGGGAGAAACAGAGGAGTTCAAACATATGAATGAAGATGAAAAGAACAGTGAGGTCGGAGGGCATATTTACAACAGAAATGTGATCCTCATTTCTTTCTCAGCATTTTTTGCAGACATGGGATACCAGCTTGTCATAGCAGGGCTGCCTTACTTCCTTGTTTTTGTTCTGGGAGCGCCAGTCATTATATTTGGTTTTGCTGAAGCCCTTAATTACGGTGTGGGATCTGTTTTTGCATATTTTGGAGGGAAGATGGCTGACAGGTACGGATACAAAAAGATCTCGGTACTTGGGAATGCCTTCATACCCATTCTTTCCTTTACAGGGTTTGCCATTGTTCCACTCGAAGCTGTTGGAACCTTTGCGACCGGCTGGTGGATGAGAAATCTCAGATCACCCGCAAGAAGAACACTTTTCGCAAAATCTGTATCTGATGCAAACAGATCAAGATCTTTCGGGCTCCTTCACGGGTTAGATGTTGGAGGAGGGATTGTGGCAACCATACTTCTTATGGTAATGCTTTTTTATCACTATGAGTTCAGATTCATATTTCTGGTTACAATAGTTCCCCTGGTGATATCCACAATACTGGTTGCCATGACCAGGGACAGGAAGAGAAGCGCTGAAACAGACAGAAAGGTCGATGCAGGTAAAAGGAAATTTGCGTTTGGTGCTGTTCTGTTAGCTACAGCACTTTTCGGATTTAGTTTTTACAGCATGGGATTCCCCATACTCACCGTATCTGAATATACCAGCAGCCCAATTCTGGGTGTTGGAACATACACAATATTCCTTGCCGTTTCATCGTTTACAGGATTTAGCCTTTCGCGTTTTACTATCAGGAACGAAATGAGGGCTCTCGGTTTTCTAGGGTACATACTTGCCGGGCTGGGATCTCTGGGCTTTGTGATCAGCATAATATATTCCATAGGGATCACTGGTTTCTATGTCTCCAGTGCTGTTATAGCCGTTGCGGTTGGATTCATTGAGACTTTCGAGCCTACCATTATTACTGTCCTGTCGGCGTCGGCATCATTGGGAGGAGGCATGGGCAAGCTTTCCTCGGCTAGAAGCATAGGCCTGTTTACCGGCAACCTCCTCATGGGTGTTTTTTACACATTTGGAGCCCAGTATTCCTATATTTATGCCGTTATAGTTTCAGTTATTGCTGGCGGGATTATACTCTTTGCAGGAAGGGGCTACATGTCCTTCAAGAAGCCACAAGCTGCCTGATTTTATTACCTGAGAACCGCCCTGCATGGAGCCCCGTCCTGTGACATGTTCAGGGGGAGGCAGAGAAAATCGTACGTTCCCGCCTTTGCATTTTTCATGTATAAGCCTTCCACTATTATTATTCCATTCTGCATCAGCAGTTTATGGACAGCCGGATCCTTGCTGCCGAATTTTTCAATGGACAGGTAATCTATACCAACCAGCTTCACCTTTCTTTCCACAAGTTTTTTTGCAGCTTCCAGACTCAGATAGGTGAAGTCATTCTTGAAGGAATCGTAATGATCCGTGTTTGGGGTTTTGAATAAAACGATGTTTTCATGGGTAGGTGGAAGATGTTCAGGCAAGATGGCTGGTGCATTCACCTCAACCACTGTTGCTTTTCCCATGAAGTTTTCAAGTGGTATCTCATTAGCTTTTTTTCCGTCCTTGAGCATATGATATGGGGCATCAAAATGAGTTCCTGAGTGGGTTTCCATAATGACCCTCATTATGTGGACATGATCCTTCTCATGGGTAAAGTACTCATATTCCTCGTATTTTGCATCACCGGGATAACTTATCAGTTGCCGGCTCAACGGTAGAGATATATCTATCATGATCAAAAATTCCCCTATGGGTTAAAAGGATTGGCATTATTCCTGTGTTGAGAATTTCAACATAAGAACTGGTTATTCCTTTTTCAGATTACTCATTTAGGCATCCATTTAAGAAGGATTCACTAATTTATATTATATATGACTTATCTGGCATTGATTTCAGGTAATCAAAACTGAACACTGTATAACCCAAAGCTTTGTTAAAAGAGGAGCTTGCTAATGAAAAGATTGTTAAGATGTATGAAGGATGCCACGGAAAATCTCCAAAACCAATAGACTGGATTACCCTGAAAAAAGTGAAAATTGAATAGGAAAAGAGTTAAATTGGCAATAATCCACTTCTTTCCCTGCAAATTTCTGTAAAAGGTGTGAATTCGGTGTTTCCATCTACAGGTTTAATGATTGGGTAAATATCTGGAAACGACTTTCACGAGCCCCCATGGGATCATACATCGATGATTGTATGGAAAGGACTGATGATGCGAGAAGTTCCTGCCATGGAGTTACTTCGGAAAGCGTTTAACAGGATGCCCACATATTTCGCATACAGGAACAAATTTTGGGTAGATTTTCCTGCATCCGGTACACCTGAACTGCCATTCAATCTGTTTCTTTATGATCTCTTTCTCCACACCGATATATTCTATCCCCATCTTCCCAGCCACATTCTGTATGGCATAATCATCACTCACAATCACTCCTGAAAGCTCAAGAGCTGAGGAGAGAACATCTAAGTCTGTCTGGCTGAGAACTTTTATGTCACCTGTTGCTTCCGCTGCCTCCCTTACAATTTTTTTGTTATTTTCTGAAGGAGTGATAACCGATATATATTCGGAAAGCTGATCCATATTCCGTTTAAGTTTTCCCTTCCTGATCTCACTTAAAACAGATGCGGGAACCCAGATATTTCCAGAAATGAGGTTTATGTTCCGAGATATTATTGCGCCTGTGTCAAGAATATAGACGGTCATGGAGTAAATTTTGGAGTTTAGTTCCTTTCGTTTATTGGAACGTATCTCCTCGGTGCCTTTTCACCTGTATACCTGCTTCTTGGCCTGAATATACGGTTGTTCTGTACATATTCATAGGATCGGGCAACCCATCCCGAAATTCTTCCCACGGCGAATATCGGGGTGAAAACGTCAGGGGGGAAGCCTATTGAATAATACAGTATCCCGGAATAGAAATCCACATTGGGGAATATGCCTTTCTCTCCAAGCTTGTTCACCATCAGTTCCTCAATTTTTGTTGCAGTTTGGAAGAGTTTTTCCTGGCCGTTTTTCCTTGTTACGTATTCGGCATAACCTTTCAGAATCTTTGCCCTTGGATCATATACCTTGTATACCCTGTGCCCGAACCCCATGATCTTTTCTTTCTTCTCCATCTTCTCTGATAGAACCTTCTCCGCGTTGTCCGGTGATCCCGTTTGCTGTATGAGGGCCAGGGCTCTCTCATTTGCCCCACCATGAAGTGGCCCCTTCAGTGTTGATATTGCAGACGTGACTGCAGAGTACATATCTGAAAGAGTGGATATGGTAAGCATAGCTGAGAATGTGGATGCGTTCATACCATGATCTGCATGCAGTATAAGTGCGGTGTCCAGCATCTTTGCCTCAACTGTATCAGGTTTTCTTCCGGCTGACTGGTAGAAGAAATTTGCAGCATATGAAAGCTCAGGATCAGGCTTTATGAATTCTTCCCCGCTTGTTGCCCTCTTTATTGCTGCAACTACTGTGGGCATTTTGGCTATTAACTTTATACCTATCTCCTTCTGCTGGTCCACATCAGGTTCAACGCTGGTTTTGTCCTTGCCCCCAATATATGATACAACTGTTCTCAGGGAGGACATTGGATGGGATGTCCCTGATATATTCCTGATTAATTCATAAACATCGTCTTCAATGTACATTTCCTTCTTAAGCTTCGAAATATATTCCCTGTATTCCTTTTCAGAGGGAAGTTTTCCGAAAAGCAGCAGATAGGAAACCTCTTCATAATTTGACTGGTTTGTCAATGTCTCTATATCGTACCCCCTATATGCAAGAATTCCGTTTATTCCGTCCACATACCCTATTTTGGTCTCAGCAGCTATAACGCCCTCAAGACCTCGTGAAAATTCCTGCTTCTGTTCAACTGTTTCTGCCATAATAATTATCTCCGGTTTAGAATGGCACTAAAATTAATTAACTTTTATAACAGAATTTATCCTGAGAACCACTCTAAATAATCTCTCCTCTCCAATTTTCCTTCTAAGTTTTTCTTGTTCTGGTATCTGCTGAAATCAACATTTAATTCTGTTTTGCCAGTTCCTCTTCCTTAAGTATTCTCCGGATTATGTTTCCATTCAGCGTCTTTGGAAGCTCTTCCCTTATGACATATTCCCTTGGAATTTTGTTTGGCGAAAGATTCGAAGCTACAATTTTGATCACCTTATCCAGAGATACGGTTTTTCCCTGGGCGGGCGATATAAATGCTTTTATTACTTCGTTTCCGGATTTATCAGGGAGTCCTATGACTGCAGCCTCGCCTATGGTATCAATCCGTGTAAGTACATCCTCTATCTCTCTTGGTGATATCATTATGCCTCCTGAATATATCTGGTCGTTTAGTTTTCCGGTAATATAATAGTAACAATCCTTATCCCTGTGTGCAAGATCCATTGTGAGAAGGGAACCATCCCTGATTCTTTCCTTTGTTTCCTGATCAAGGCCCCAGTATCCGAGCGTGATCTGGGGACCGCTGATTGTGAGCTGCCCATCCTCCATGAACTGTTTTGGCTGGGTTGTGATCTCATCCACAATTTCAGACCGGACCATTGAAAGTGCTTTCCCCACTGAACCTGTGCGCCTGTTGTTCCTGTCATAATCATTTAAATGTGTAAGCCCAGTTGCTTCGGGAATGCTGTATCCCTCAATAATATGAAAGCCCAGTTCTTCTTCTGTTTTCTGAAGAATTTCACCCGGAATGTTTCCCAGAGAACTGATTATGATTCTGGGAGATACTTTCCTCCTCTTTATCCTGGTTTTTTTCTCTATCCCGGAGACGAGTTTCACAACAAATGAGTTGCCAATTACCAGGTTGGGGTCGTTTTTAATCATAAAGTCTGAAATCTCCCTGATTATGTTCAGCTTGTCTCCAATAATGGCAGTCCAGCCCCTGGAAAACGTGAAGAATATGGAAAGAACCATGGAATATGCTGAAAAAAATGGAACTGCAGAAGCAACTTTAAGTGGTTTTTCAAATGCCGGGAACCAGCTGTTGAAACTTTGAGTTGCTGCCTGCAAATTCATTGGTGTGATCTTCACGAATCTCTGTTCACCCGAAACGGAAGGAGTCTGTATCAGCATACTGGTATCCCGGTAAAGATCAATATCTGCCTCTTCCCTGGACCCTTCGAACATTGTGTCTGAAAATTTGACAATGTTTTTCGACCATGGGATGTGCCTTATAACGCCCAGATTCTCAAAAGTCCTGGCAACTGCATTCTCAAAGGACATGAAATCCTGGTATCTCACAACTATAACGTTAATTCCGTTCTTTGCCAGGCCAGATATCTTGGTGAACCCCACATCGCTTATTATAATGCATTTGGCTCCTATGGAATTTATGGAATTCCGCATTTCAATATTTGAAAGGTCCGGATCCATCGGGGCCGCAATTGTTCCAATTTTCATCGCTGCGTAAAGTGATATGATAAACTGGGGAGAATTTTCAAGGAATATTGCTATTCTGTCCCCTTTCACCAGATCCATGCCCGCCATATATGAAGCCAGTGAATCTATGCTTGAAAGAAGATTATGGAATGATATGTATCTTGACTTGTATATTATTGCAGGATGACTCTCCAGATCTCCTGCCATCTTCTTCAGGATGGAATACTGCGAAGTTTCCTCCAGATGATCAAACTGCTGATCATCTGTATTTTTATTGCTTTCCCCGACTGTTTCCGATTCCGTCATCCCTTAAATAGCAGATATAATATGTTTAAAAGGTTTTTCCCGGACATTACTGTTATTTGCGCACGTTCTACCCTTGATAATATAATTTCATGACCTTGGGTATTGCATCTATCATGTCCTTTACGCTAAAAAAATATGACTTGCTGTTGAACGAAATCTCGGCAGCCTTTTTATTGATGAAAGTGCCTGCTGAGCATGCCCTCAGCCTGGTCATTCCCCTGGAAATCAGGCCACTTATTATTCCCGCCAGTAGATCTCCTGTTCCACCCATGGTCATCCTGCTGTTTCCACCGTCGGTGAGAATTGTGCTTACCCCGTCCGTTATTATGTCTGTTGATCCTTTCAGGACAGTGGTGAAGCCGTAGTGCCTTGAGAGATCCTCCGCATTTTCCCTGGTTGGGTCTTCATCGTAAAACCTCAGAAATTCCTGCTTATGGGGAGTTACCGTAATTTTCTTTCCCATGATGGAATTTTTGTGGGAAGAGAGCATTTTAAGGGCATCAGCATCAATAATAATTTCCCCCTCATATGAGGCTATAAGTGAAAGGATTGATTTTTCGTATTCAGCGGAAATGCCCATGCCCGGACCAATCAGTATTGATTTATGTTTCCTGATCTCGTCCAGCGGCAGTTTGTCCGGCACAACCTCCCTGACTATAATTTCCGGGTTGTATGATGAAATGATGCCGTAATTCTGCCTGGTGGTGTATACT